>CAYIMK010000012.1:0-8330 GCA_964364595.1 Microcaldota archaeon
ATTCCAATCTCCGCATTGTAAGATGCCCGCGCCTCGGCGCGGGGAATCACCCTCTTGTGGCGCGAGGACAGCTCGTGCAAATCATAGTAGAGCGCCGGCCCCCCGCATTCGTCCAAAATCGTTTTGAGAAGGGTGCCGATTTCCCCCACATCCAAGTACGGCCTCTGCGAGAGCATGCGAATCATGCGCTCCACGCTTTTCGGCTCGGCCCATTTCCCGCCCCACACCGGCCCAGCCCATTCCATCCGCTTGCCGCACTCGGGGCATTCGGTCCGCAGGTCTGCCGCCGTCGCGTGCATCTCGTGGTAGAGGCAGTGGTTGCAATGCACCAGATAAGCCATCGCCGTCTTCGCCGTCTCAACAGCACCGTCAGCCCCTTTGCGCAGCCGGGCCAGCACTTTGAAATAATGCCGGTGCGAGACGCAAAGCTGCGGCTCCAAGCTCCAATCATCGCTTGCCGCAGCCCTCGCCATCGCGCCCAATAAAATCCGCAAGCCCGCCTCATGGCACACCTCGGAATGCAGGGGCCGGGCGGCATACACCTTGTGGCAGGCGGCCGCATGCGCGCCGCACAACACGGCAGTGTCGGTTGCTGTGACAGAAACATATCTCTCGTCCATGCCCGAGCCGCACCTCGACAATGCCGCGAGATAAGGTACTGGCGTTCCAAATGGATCTATTTCAATCAAATCAAAGCGCTCGCCTGTGCCGAGCAGCCGGTTGAGGTCCGCCCTCATGGTGCGGAACTGCTTTTCCGGCAGGTTGTTGAGCCGCGCGTTCGACTCGGCCAATTGAACGGCTTCGGGCTGGGCATCCAGGAATGTGATATGGTCAACATTTGCATTCTCAAGTTTGTAACGAAGGCCCCGCGCTCCTGACGCGCAGAATCCGTCCAGCACGCTGGGCAGCGCTGGCAGGGTGCCAACCCACAGGCTCGAGAGGTCGCGGCAGAGGCGCATGTGCGGGTTGAAGAACACGTTTTTGTTGCGCTGGATTTTCGCCAGTCCTTCCTGCGCCGTTGAAAGGGAAGTAGGTTCCGGCTTTTCCTCAGGGCCGGGGGAATAGGCCGGTCGTTGCGCCGTTTGAGAGGATTTCTCTGCGTTCGAATTCATGGGTTCATTATTTTCTTTGTTTTTCCTGCTCGCGCTCTCGCCGTTGTCTTTCACCCACGGCGGACCGCGGGCAGAGTTCGGGCTGGGTTTGGCTGAAGCCATATGACTTCTTCAACAAGAGAATGCATTTTAAGCAAGCAGATGATGGGATGCGCATGGTCTCATGCGTCCTCCGCCAAGGCAGTTTAAGCGGAACCGCCCGGCCGCCGCCGTCACTTCCTCTCGCCAAGCGCATGCTCTGGGCCGCCTGCATCGGTGAGGGCGGAGTCATCGGCAACTGCCCTGAGCATCCTGACCTGCGTGCCATCATGGATTTGGGCGCTCAGCTTGGTGCCGATGCAGTTATGGAAAACAACACTGCCGACGTTTTCGGCCCCGAGACGCCCATGCCGCCCGACGAGGTCGATGTCAAAAACAACGCGTGCGCCTCGCGCCTCGCCGTCGCCATGGCGCTCCTGTGCGACCTCCCAAGTTCAGTGTCCCACCCGCTCGTCCCCGCCGGCGCGTCGAAATGGCTGGACTGGGCGGTCTCGGCCATGGGCTTGCGCATGGTCCGCCCCCCCGACAAGCTCTCCTTCAGCGGCCCGGCCACTGTGCAGGCGCTGGATTTGGAGGAGCGCGCAGGCGCGTTCTGGGCGCCCGGCCTTTTCATGGCCGCCCCGGTTGCCGGAACGGATACGGTTTTCACGCTCGATGACTTCACGGCTTGGCAGCCCTCGACCTCCCTCACGCTCGCCGTTCTCGAGGGGCTCGACATCCGCTTCACGCTCGAGGAGGAAGAGCGCACGCTCACCATCCCCGGCGGGCAGGCATACCGGGCCGTGCAGGCGGACGTGGAGAACGACTGGCGCACCGGCTCCTATCTATTGGGCGCGCTGCTGCTGGCGGGCAAGGGCGGCGTGTCGTTGCCAAGTTATTCTTTGCAGCCGGAGCGCAGCTTTTGGGCCAGTTTCGAGTCCGCTGGCCTCGTCTCGTGGAACGAGGACGGAAACGAGATAAGGGTGGACGGCCGGGCCGCCGACTCGCATCCAGCCGGCCGGGGCGCTGCCGGTCCGGGCCCTCTCCAGCTTCCCGACATCGTCGACGCCCGCGCATACCCCTCTCTTCTGCCGCTCATCCTCGTGCTGGCGACCCAGTCCGTCAATCCGGTGAGCATACAGCCCCTCTATCCCCTCTCGCCCCGCTCACAAATCCGCCTTTCCTTCGCCGAGGAGCAGCTCGTTTCATTGGGCGCCGCCATCACCCGCACGGAAAACAGCGTGGAAGTGAAGCCCTCGAAATTGAAGGGCGGGGCCGTGGATTCGGGAGGCGACAGCCGCGTGGCCATGGCGTTGGGATTGGCCGGCCTGATTGCAAATGGCGAAGTGAAGTTGGAAGGCGCCGAAGCAGTCGCAGATGCGCACGTGGATTTCTGGAGCGAGCTGAGGAAACTTGGGGCAGACGTGAGAATGGCGGCAGCAGTGCCGGTCGTAAGCGAAAAAACAGAATAATCCATTTCGCGTTTTTCGTCTTCGCGTCTTATTTCGCGTCTTTTGGCTTCATCAGCCGCAGAGCGTCCAGCAATCCGTGCGCGTAATTGATGGCCCCGAACGCCGTCACATAATCCTTTTTCTCCAAAAAGTATTTCGTGTCCTCGCAATAGCGCGAGGCAAGGTCGAGCACGTGCTCGTTCTGCGGCGTGCGCTCCACTTCCTTGATGTTGGCATAAAACTGCTTTATGTCCGAGACGCAGCGCGCGCGCTGGTGTTCGGGGTCGTTCATGCGGGCGGCATCTTTGTCCGCTTCTTTGGTTTTTTCCTCGGCCATATCCATCCCTTACCCTTTTAAATTTATATAGAGCATGATGGAACAGCAATCGTTCAATTTCCTTTAGGTGAAATCTTGGGTTCTCGACCTCGCAAATGGAAGAAAAAGGGGCGCATGCGCTGGAAATGGCTGAAGAAGCGCCGCAAACGCCTCAAGCGCAAGCTGAAGCGCAGAGTGGGCGAGCTCTAAGCAGAACCGCAGGGGGGAAGCGTCCCCCCTTCAGTTTGAGGCTCTTCCGGATTCCCCCCTCCTCTCGTTTTCCTTTTTAATCTTGTCTTCTCTAGCCCAGCTCATGAAAAAATGGCTCATGCTCGGCCTGCTGGCCGCCCTCGCGTACGGCAGTTCGACCTTTTTCGCCAAGCTGTCCACTTCAGACAAGCATTCCGCTGTGAGCCAGTCGGCTTTCATGCTGCTCATGCTCGTCGGCATCGCCGTCGTGTTTCTGGCCATCTCCATGACGGACAAGGGGCTCGTCCTGCCCTCAGA
Organism: Microcaldota archaeon; assembly: GCA_964364595.1. Lineage (GTDB taxonomy): Archaea > Micrarchaeota > Micrarchaeia > Anstonellales > Anstonellaceae > CAIXYX01. The sequence continues at coordinate 3,405 of CAYIMK010000012.1, forward strand.
GCCGCTTGCGCTGGGCGCGTGCGTCACGGCCGGCATCCTGTGGGGATTGGGCATGGCGTTCACTGTGTGGGCGCTGGCGGGCGGGGCCGACATCTCGCGCCTCACGCCAATCTTCAACACCAACACTCTGGTTGCCGTCATCTTGGGCATTCTTGTTTTGGGCGAGCTGCCCTCGTCCCCCGACAAGTTCAAGGTCGTCGCGGGCGCGCTCATGATTGTCGTCGGCTCGATTCTGGTGTCTGGATGAAAAAAGCGGGCCAATCCATCAAGGCCGTTGTTTTCGACCTCGACGGCACTCTTTTGCGAACCGAGCATCTGCAGTGGAAGGGCTGGAACATTGCGCTGAAAAGCTGCGGCTTGCGTCATCGCATCACCAAAAAAGAATACCGGAAATACTGCGGCCGCTCCGGCCATGAAATAGAAAAAGAAATAATCGCCAGCTTCAATCTTCGTCTTCGCCCCGGCGCGCTTCTTTCAAAAAAAGAACGTTTTCTTCATTCCCATTTCTCGCGCGAACCCCTTCACTGGGCAAGAGGCGCAAGAGCGGCCCTGTCATTTTTCAAGCGCCGCGGCCTTCCCATCGCTCTCGCAACGGGGGGCAAGAGGAACGAAATGATAAAGAAATTGCGCAAGCTCAACGCGCATCTTCACTTTGACGCTCTGGCCTGCCTCAGTGATGTCCGGCACGGCAAGCCGCACCCCGACATTTATCTTTTGGCCTGCCGCCGATTGGGCGTTTCTCCAAAAAACGCCATCGCGTTCGAAGATACCGAAAGTGGCGTGCAATCCGCCTCGCGCGCAGGTCTGCGCGTCATCGCCATTCCGACCCCATATTCTTCGGGCCAGTCATTTTCCAAGGCATGGGCCAGATGCAAAAGCTTTAAGCAGGCCGTGGCGATGTTGAAGCCGATGCTGAAAAAATCAGTTCCGAGGCGCTGAACTATGGCAATAAAATCCAGATTATCGGAGCACCAGAACCGCGTGGGCCAGTTTTTCAAATGGCTTCCTCTGCATCCAAACGACATAACGCTTATTTCAGTCGTGTTGGCTGCAGCCGGCGCCTGGTATGTGTGGCAGTTGAGCCTCTGGGGGCCTGTTCTTTTCCTTCTCTCTTTTCTTGTGGACGGCCTTGACGGGGCTGTGGCGCGCGCGAAAAACCTTTCATCAGCGTTCGGCGCTTACCTGGACGGCACTGCTGACAGAATAGTTGAATTTTTCGCTCTCCTGCCCCTCTTGCTCTCACCTTTGCCCGGCCTTCTCATCCCCTCTCTCATCACTCTCTTCTTCGGCTCCGCCATGACCGCCTTCTCCAAGGCTTATGCAGACCATCGTGAAGCCGTGGACCACAAAAAGGCGGCAAAATTAACGACCTTGATGCCGAGGACCGAGCGTGTCATCGGGATTTGGGCGGGTCTGGTATTATTTGTCGCGGGCCGTTTTGATATTCTCATCCCGCTCATGTGGCTTCTGGCCGCCGGCTCAATCCTCTCCTTCCTCTGGCTCCAATTCGCGGTGTGGCGGGCCGGCAAGACGCAACATGGCATAAGCTGATTAATAAATCAAATCAACGACTGAATCCCAGGTAACAGTCGCTTCGGTGCGCGGGATGCAGAACTTGTTCAAGTCGAACCCGCCCGGCAGCAGGTGGGGCAGGTCGAATCCTTCCACATGCCCGATAAGCGGGCCGGCATAAAGCATGAAATCCTGCGAAACGTTCTTGCCGTATTTGCCTATCCAGTCCAGCGGCATTGACTTTGACTGGCCGGCCACCAGATTGATGTCCACATAATCTGTCGTGATGGCATAGGCATGCCGCTCGCCGAGGCGGCGGATGACCACGCTTCCGCTTCCGTTGCCGTTAAGCGAGTAATACACCGCCTCGCGCCCGACAAATTCCGCCTCACGCGCATCCACCGGCGATGGCAGGGGGAAGGAGCGGGAAAGATAGCCGAGCGTGTCCGCGCGGACGCGCTGTTTCGGGAACGCATTCTTAAGCTTCATGTCGAGATAGCGGGCAAGCACTTTGCTGCCCTCGCTCGTGCTGATGCCGCCGAGCTCTTTCTCAGCCTCAACGCTCTCGCGCAGCTCTTCGGCCGCCGCGTCAGAAACAAGACGCGATTCCGATTTTCCATGGTTGTCGAACCACTTGTAGCGCAGGCCTTCAGACACTACAACATACGCCCGGCCCCGCGTGGACAGGACATCATCAACGTCTTTTAGGAAGTTTTCAAGAACAAAATTCTTCTCCGGCATGTAGACAAGGTGCGGCCCGCCGTCCTGGCTGCGCAGCAGGGTGGATGCGGCGGCCAGATACCCGGCATCGCGGCCCATGGAGACGTGGAGGAAGATGCCCCCTGTGCTGCGGTTTTCCTGGTCTATGCCGAACGCAGAGAACGCCAGAAACATCGCGCCGCTGCCGAAGCCAGGGCAGTGGTCGGTCTCCACCAGGTCGTTGTCAATTGTTTTGGGCACGTGCACCACTGTCAGCTCGTATTCCGGCTTCAGCGCCTTGGCTGCTTTGAGAATGTTCTTGGCGATGCTGGCCGTGCTGTCGCCGCCAATCATATAGAAATAGCGGATGTTCTCCTGCTTGAGCCGGTCCACAATGAGCAGGGCGTTCTGCTCATCAACATGGTATTTCGTTGTGCCCAGCTCCGCGCCGGGTTTTTTCGAAATCCTGTCAAGATGATAATCGGAATACAGCGAGAGGTTGTAGAAATCGTTGCGCATGATTCCCGGAATGCCGGAGTTGGGGCCCAGCGCCTCGACGCCTTTCTCCTTGAGGGCTTTCACGATTCCGATAAGCGTTCGGTTGATGACCGGCGTAGGGCCGCCGAACTGTGCCACTACCGCTCGTGTAGCTCCTGACCGTCCGTTGATCTGTAACTCCCTGTCCACGCCAACACTATTCGCGCTTTCATCACCGCGAAACTTTTTAACCAGCACGCTGGCCCGCGCAAGCGGCCATATCCGGCGCCCATGCCGGCATCGCACCCCTCGCTGGCCTTTTCAGCCCGCTCCCCTGTCCACGTATCTCGCCCGCTGCTCGACCTCGGCCATATGCTTGAGTACGCGCTTCTCGCCTTCGGCCACATATCCCTGCAAAAATGCTTCTTGCGCCTTTTTCTCTTTCAGCGCCTTCTTCATGGTGAGCACATCGACAGCGAAATCCTCCGTATCGCGGCTTATCGAGCCAAGCCCGAAATCAATAACAAAAAGTGATTTTGCTGCATCATCCAGCATGAGATTCGCGGGCGTGTAATCCCCGTGCACTATGCCTGCCTTGTGCAGGCGGGCCAAGTAGCGGCCAGCCAGGTTCCAGATGGAGAGCGAGATGCCGGCCGCCGCATATTTGTTCAGGGTCTTTCCTTCAAGCCTGCTTATCCTCAAATCATACGGCCCGGCGGCCAGCACAATCGGCGCAGGCACTCCGGCCGCTTTCGCCTTGGCCAGCAGCCGTGCCTCGACGCGGGTGCGCGAAGAGCGGATTTTCTCATCAAGTATTTTGGGCCTGTAGGGCTTGCTCTGGCGCTCTTTCGAAAGAACGGCAGTGCCGGCCATGGAAAGAGGGACGAGAATCGCTTCCGCGCCCTCAAGCCGCGAAGATTTCATTTTTTCTTTTATTTTTGTTGCCATCTTTTTTCGTCTCCATCCTCTTTTTTCAAACTCCCATCAAACTAACGCCGAAGAAGGCGATGGCAAAAAGCATAAGCCAGATGCGCCAGTCCCACAGCATCACCTTGAACCCGTCAAGCGGGAAGATTGGCAGCAGGTTGAACATCGCCAGCATCAGATTCACCTGCACGCCCATCACCAGCACGAGGTTGAGGGCCGCATTGGGCGAGCTGGCCATGCCAAGAACCGGCCCGCCGACGAAAAACGTGGCCAGCGCGAAGAACACTCCGGCCAGCAAAAGGTTCATCACAGGGCCGGCAACAGAGATAAGGCCGTTTGAGCGCGCATCGATGCCGCGCGTCGAGTATATCATCACCGCGCCAGGCGCAAGAAACAGCGGCAGGTGGATGTGCCATAAAATCTGCGGCACGATTGCGAGGCCCAGCATCAGCACCAGCCCCGACAGCCACACTTCGTAGCGGGCGCCCGCCCCGAGGCGCACGGCCACGTATTTGTGGGACAATTCATGCAGCAGGAATCCCGAGCCGACCGTGATGGCGAAGATGATCATGAAGAATACGAACGGGCCGGCCTCAACATTGATTCCGCCGTTCTGGAACGTGAGCGTGAGGCAGATGGCAAGAATTGAGGTGAGGATATGGGTCCATTCCTCCCAGTCGATGTAAAAGCGCCCCTGCGGCGCCTGATAGGTCTCCATAAGCCCGCCTGGCCTGCCAATTTTCGCATGATTTCCGTCAATTCTCGCCAGGCCCCCTTTGCGCCTAGATGACGCGGATGGCGTTCTCGGCCTTGACGCTCACGCGCGCGGGCGTGAGGATGCCGGTGTAGGATTCGACCTCTGCCAGAGCCTCCATGCCTCCGTCCAGCGCAATCCTGATGTTTTCGTGCAGCTTGCCGCTCTCAAGCGCCACCACGAGGCGCACGGTGATGGCACTTGTCACCGGGTCGTTGGTGATGAGCAGCACGCGCTCGCCTTTTCGCACTCCGAAGAGGTTGGGCAATGCAATGGCCGCCACAATCGCTCCGGCCAAAGCCAATGCCTCGTACTGGATGAAGGAGGCCAGCATGCCGGCGAGCCCCTTGTTCGGGCTGAGGAACACGCCCACCATCGCGGGGATGGTGAGCACGGCCAGCGCCTTGGAGAAGAGGATAATCCGCATACGCAACACCATCGGAAAAAATAGAAAAACAAATGAGACGGCCTCGGCCCCGAGGCCGAGGCGGCGGGGCCCCCCGGCCCCCCCTGCGGCCCCCCGGGTTTTATTTTTTACTTTTATGTCTTACCAACAC
>CAYIMK010000012.1:8340-10141 GCA_964364595.1 Microcaldota archaeon
CGTGGTCTGAGGCGAATTTCTTTATGCGCTCCACGTCCGACTTGCCGAACGACGGCTTGATGCGCTTGGCGGCGGATTCGAAGTCTGGCCCGCCGACCAATGCCGAGTCGTCGTTCATGGCCTTGCTCCAGTCCCCGCTGTCGGCCGCCGCCTTTGGCGTGAGGCGCCGGATTGCCTCCATGCCGGCCTCGCGGCAGAGGTTCTCGAGGTCAGCGCCGGTGTAGCCATCGGCCTTGTGCGACAGCTCTTTGAGGTCAACGTTCTTTGCCAGCGGCATCTTGCAGGTGTGAACTTTGAGGATTTCCAGGCGCGTCGGCTCGTCGGGCACCGGAATCTCGACCACTCGGTCGAAGCGGCCCGCCCTCATCAGGGCCGGGTCCAAAATGTCAGGCCTATTCGTGGCACCGATGACAAGCACGTTCTTGAGCGACTGCAGGCCGTCCATTTCGGTGAGCATGGTGTCCACCACTCTCTCACCAACCCGATTTCCGCCGTCCTCGCCGCCGCTGCGGTGCATCGCAATCGCGTCAAGCTCGTCGATGAAAATAATGCATGGGGCGGCAAGGCGGGCCTTGCGGAACATCTCGCGCACGGTCTTCTCGGATTCGCCCACCCACTTGGAGAGCACTTCCGGCCCCTTGATGGAGATGAAGTTGGTCTCGGTCTCGCAGGCCACCGCTTTCGCGAACATGGTCTTGCCCGTGCCCGGGAGTCCAACCAGGAGGATGCCTTTCACAGGCCTGATGCCGAACTTGCCGAACACTTCCGGATGGCGGAGCGGCAGTTCCACCGCCTCGCGCAGCTCGCGCTTTACTTCAGCCAGCCCGCCGATGTCGGTCCAGTGGATGTTAGGCCGCTCCACGAACACCTCGCGCAGGGCGGATGGGTGGATTTCGCGCAGCGCATCGAAGAAGTCCTCGCGCGTCACGCGCAGGGCATCCAGCACTTCGGTCGATATGTAATCCTCGTCGAGGTTGATGGACGGCAGGATGCGGCGCAGGGTTTTCATGGCCGCCTCTTTTGCCAACGACTGGATGTCCGCGCCGGTGTAGCCGTGCGTGATGTTGGCCAGCTCCTCAATCAGGTGGCCGTCCTTGTTGTCCTTTTCGTCAATCGGCATGTTGCGCGCATGGATTTGCAATATTTCAAATCTGGATTTGCGGTCAGGCACGCCCAGCTCGATTTCGCGGTCGAAGCGGCCCGGGCGCCTCAGCGCCTGGTCGATGGAATTGGGCCGGTTGGTTGCGCCGATGACAATTACTTTGCCGCGGGCTTTGAGGCCGTCCATCAGGGTGAGCAGCTGGCTCACCATGCGGCGCTCCACTTCTCCAGTCGCCTCTTCGCGCTTTGGCGTGATGGCGTCCAGCTCGTCCATGAAAATGATGGAAGGCGCGTTTTCCTCCGCGTCCTTGAAAATCTGGCGCATCTTTTCCTCGGATTCGCCCACGAATTTGCTCACCAACTCGGGCCCTGCAATATGGATAAAATGGGCCTCCGACTCGGAAGCCACGGCCTTGGCCAGCAATGTTTTGCCTGTGCCGGGCGGGCCGTAAATCAGCACGCCTTTTGGTGCCTCAATGCCAAGCCGCTCAAACAATTCGGGATGCCTAATAGGCAGCTCCACCATCTCGCGGATGCGCTGCACCTCTTCCTTGAGCCCGCCGATGTCCTCATAGGTGATGGAGCTGGAGATGCCGCCCATCTCCTTGACCGGCTCTTCTTTCAGCACCACTTCGGTGTTCTCGTCAACCAGCACGATGCCGGTCGGCTGCACGATGGCTGCCTTGAGAGGGAAAGAAGT
>CAYIMK010000013.1:0-9889 GCA_964364595.1 Microcaldota archaeon
GATCGTTTTTATGCGTGCGCTGATGCTTTTCTGTCTTGTGCTGTCGGCCGCCGCCAGCGGCGGCAACATCGACCCCAACGTGGCCATCGCCCCGCAAACGCTTGAGGGGCGCATCAACATGGATGTTTATTCCGCCGGCCGCCTGCTGCACGAGGCCGGCGTCATCGGGCAGGGGGCCGACTGGCTGCCAGAAACCGCCTACACAAAGCTGTCGTGGGCGCTGGGGCAGGGGCATGATGCGAAACTGGTGAAAAAGCTGATGATGACCCCAATCGCAGGCGACATTTCACCCCGCTCACCTGCCCCGGCACAGCTTGACGAAGCCCCGGCAATCTGAAGTTTAGAGGTTTTTCATGGCCGAACTCACCTGCGGACTGGAAATCCACCAGCGGCTGGCCGGGCGCAAACTATTCTGCTCCTGCCCATGCCCCGCGCCGGACGAGCCGGTGCCGCAGGACGCGCCCCAGCTGGTTCGCCGCATGTCGCTTGCTGCCGGGGAATTGGGCGTGGTTGACAAGGCCGCCGCATTCGCAGTCGCCCAAGGACGGGAGCTGGACTACACCCTGCCTCCCGCATTCACCTGTCTGGTGGATGCTGACGAGGAGCCGCCGCATGAAATCAACCCAGAAAGTCTGGCAACCGTTCTGACATTCGCGCGCGCATGCGGCTCGAACATTGCGGGCGAAGTGCAGGTGATGCGCAAAACCATATTGGACGGCTCGGCAATCACCGGCTTTCAGCGCACTTCTCTTGTCGGCCTCGGCGGCACCATACCCGCTCCCGGAGGCGGCCCGCCAATCGCCTTGCAAACAATCTGCATCGAGGAGGAGAGCGCAGGCATCCTGCCCCCGATAGCGGGGCGCACCGCTTTTCGCATCGACCGCCTCGGCATTCCCCTCATTGAAGTTGCCACCGACCCCGTCTTTCATTCAGCGCAGGAGGCTCTGGCAGGCGCAGAAGCAATCGGTCTCTTCTTGCGCATGCTGCCCGGAGTCATGCGCGGCCTTGGCACCATCCGCCAAGACGTGAACATTTCAATTCCGCACGGCGCGCGCGTGGAAATCAAGGGCATGCAGGAACTGCGCATGCTGCCGGTCCTGATTGAAAACGAAGTGACGCGGCAAAAGGCACTTTTGGAAATCATTTCCGAATTAAAGAAAAGGGGAGCCGGCTATGGCGTGAGTGAAAAAGAAAAAGAGAAAATGAAAACTGAAACCCAGTGGATAGACGCCACTGAGCTTTTCGCACATTCCACCTGCAAAGTTGTGAGCCGCGCCCTGAGTGCGGGCGGAGTTGTGCTCGCTGCGCGCTTGGCAGGCTATGCAGGCCTTTTGGGCCGCTCAATCGGCCCCAACAAGCGCTTTGGCACCGAACTTTCCGATTATGCGAAAGCTGCCGGCGGAGTGCACGGCCTTATTCATTCTGACGAAGACATGCCGAAATACGGCTTTGCACCTGATGAGCTGGCAAACCTGCACAAGACCCTGCACCTCGAGAAAGAGGACGCATTCATTCTGATTGCAGATGTGCGGCAAAAGGCCGAACCAGCCATGGCCGCAGCCATCGCCCGCGCCGGCCGGCTCGAAATTCCTGGCGAAACGCGCAGGGCGAACGAGGACGGCACCTCCTCATTCATGCGCCCGCTCGCCGGCGCGCAGCGCATGTATCCGGAAACAGACGTGAGGCCCATTCGCATCACCGGGGAAATCCTGTCAAATTTGCCGGCGCTCGAAACTCCGGCCGCGCGCCGCGAGCGCCTCATCAAGCTGCTCGGCCCCGAACTCGGCGAGCAGATGCTCGGCTCGCCCAATTTTGCTGATTTCGAAAAATTAATGGCGGGCGGCAATGTGGATGCGAAACTCGCGGCCGTAACCTTGGAGCAGACACTTGTTTCATTGCGGCGCGAAGGCGTGAAAGTGGAAAACATTCCGCTTGATTCAATCCGCGAACTTTTGTCCATGGCTGCTTCAGGGCTCGTCACAAAGGCCGTCATTCCCGAAGTTTTGAAGGAGATGGCAAAAGAGCCGGCCGCAAAACCCGAAGGCATTATTGAGTCTCGCAACTGGAAGCGCCTGTCCGGCCCTGCGCTCGAAAAAGCATGGGCCGCATCCGGGGGCGACATGCGCGCCTTCATGGCCACTCACCGGCTCGTGGTGGACGGCGCGGACGTGGCCGAATTGGCGAAAAAGAAAAAATAGCGCGCTTTTTGCAATCCCACCTTCTCCGCCCTTCTGTCGAAACTTTTTTTACAGGAACCTTTTTCTTCTTCGCCTGCCGATATAATCTCATGCCAGAAGAGCTGCTTGCCCCCGCTTCGGCCGCTTCCCTGACCCAGTCCGCCCCTTTCAAGCTCGGGCTCGAGCATTTTACCCACACTTCACTTGACCAGCAAGTGAGCGCCAAGCTTTCCGGGCTGTTGTCCCTAGTGCACGGAAAGGACGCCCAGTACCAGCAATACTTCCAGCGCCAGATGGAGCGTTACCTGAATTCAACGAATTCCGTTCCGGTCACTGAGCATCTTCGCGCGCTTTCCGAAATCCAGCAGATATGCGCGAAACAGCCCTCCTTGGAGCTCGGAACCGTCTTGGCGCTCTATCAAGCCGTGTCCGGAGGCGCGGCCGGGCCATCCCTCGGTCTCGAGCAGAAGGCCGAAAAGATTTTGCAGATGCAGGCGGTCCTCGGCCAAAATTACGGCATCCAAGGCGCCCGCTGGTGCTCCATCCCGCCAGAATACCTCCTCTCCACCTACGAGAACCATTTCAAGCCGGACAAGAAGGGGCTCACGCTGGTTATGGTCTCCTCCGAGGCGGGCGACACCCAATCGACGGACATGGTCGGCATAGGCCTTTTCGGCATCCTGCGCCCGTCCTTGCCGGCATCTGATGTCATCGTGTGCGTGGCGCATGACGACTCGGAGGTCGGCCGCCGCGTGCTGGGTCGGGGGACGCTCACCGAGGTTCCCGACGCGCAGAAAGAGGGGACCTATTCAGACGCCTTCGTCGTCTCGCATGCGCGGGCGGAAGGCCTGCTCATCGGCCAGCTGCCGGACTCGTATTCCCGCGAGCAGTTCGGCTCGATGTATCCCTCCATCGACAGCAAGGTATTCGACCCGGGCGATTACATGAAGTCCCCGGCCACCCGCACCCGGGCATGGTCCGGCATGTTCAGCCCGGACGCCGGCATCTATCTCATCGCCTGCTCGGCCGGAGGCACGGCGAGCACTCCGGTTCCTCATATCGAATCGTTCGGCAACGTCGCGCGCTTTCTCGCCGCCCTCTCCGACCGGCCGGTCCACGCCTCCGTCATTCCCATGTATCCCACCGCCAAAGTGACGCGCCGGCCCGACGGCCACTACGCGTTGTCCTTTGTCAAGGACGGCATCGAGCGCATCGCGGTCTTCACGGCGCCCCATCTCGAATACTTCCCGCTCAAGAACGAGATGCTGATGGCGGACAACGGCCCGGCGGAAACCGGCCCGGTCCAGAGCATCGAGCAGGAATATTCCAAGATAAAGTCGGCCATCTCCGACTTGCTGGCGCGGAGGAACTTCGGCCTCCACGTGTCCAAGAACGGAATCGCCCGGGCATACGCATCCTCCCGCTCGCGGGAAATTTTGTTCTGCGACTCGCAGGGGGGCGTCCTCTCGTCGGAACCGGTCAAGTCCGAAGGCGGCATCCTCACCCTGCCTGCCGGCCTGCCGGACGGCGTCTATCGGCTGGTGTTCGAGCCGAAGAATCCCTCCAACAAAACGTCCGTCTTGGATTTCGCCGTAATCGACGGCAAATTCTATGTGGGTGGCAAGAAGAAATAGCCGGCAGCGGAAACCCACCCTTTCCATAATCAATTATCCCCCGCCTTCCCTTCTTCTTGCATGGTCCTTTTGCTCAAGCATCACGCGCTGCTCTGCCCCTCGTGCGGGCAGGTGCAGGCGAGTTCGGCAAAAGAGAGGGCCAAATGCCTCTCGTGCAACCGCTCCTGGACGCTCTCGCAGAACGGCATGTCCATCGGTGTGCTGGGCTCCTACTGGCGCCCGGCCGAGGCGGGGGCGCATGTGAGGCGGGCAAAAGAGGGAAGAGCAACATATGGCACGGAGGTCGGGGTTTTATGCGCTGGCGCCGCAAAGGTTTAAAAGAAACTGCACACATGGGTATGTGTATGAGCAGTGTCAATGTTTCGGTCAACAACAGGGCGTACGAGGTGTACAAGCGCAAGCTACAGCGCAATGGCGAGAGCTTTTCACAGACATTAATCAGGTTGGGAGAAGCAAAGGACATCACACGCTGCTTCGGTCTGCTGAAAGATGAGGATAACGACACCTGGAAAGCCGTGCTGGAGGAGATGGAGCGGGTCCGCAAATACCCCATGCGAGGCGTGGTGCGATGAAAATCCTGCTGGACAGCACAGTGCTCATCGACCTGCTGCGCGCCAATGTAGAGGTCCAGTCCCGCATTCTCCAGTTGCGCAACGATGGAGCCATCTTCTTCACATCTGCAATCAATATGTACGAAGTGCGGTGCGGGCTGTCGAATGCCAAAAAAACGCCGGGAAATCCGGCAGCCGCGCTTGCAGCTATAAGGTCAGAGCTGGACGTGCTGCCCTTTGATGAAGAGGCGGCCCAGTGCGCGGCGCAAATCCACATTCATCTGCGCTCGATCGGCAAACCTGTTGACGGGCTGGATTATCTGGTGGCCGGCACCGCAGTCTCGAACGGCATCGATGCTGTGCTGACGCGCAACAAGAAGCATTTCGAAAGCATCAAGGGCTTCAAGCAGGTTCTGACGTATTGAGCATCCGGCCCGGTCTATTCTTTTCCCTGCGGCTGCAAATAGTTCTGGTCCTCAAGATGTTTTTTCTTCCCGTGCCACAAAATGTCGAGCCGCTCGCGCGAATATTCCAGATAATGCCTGTCATCTGAATGCACCTCGAGCGTGATGGTGCCGTCGTATTTCTCCTTGAGCATTTTGATTGTTTTCTCGACCTCCATCCTGCCTGCGCCAAGAGGCAAATGGTCGTCGTTCTGCCCCATGTTGTCGTGCAGATGCACGTGCCTGATGCGGGGCGCGAATGCCTTGAGGTAAGCATCGAGGCCCTCGCCCCGTGCCGTGTTGGCATGGCCCACGTCCAGCGTCATGCCCATGTCAACCTCGGAAAAGAGGCGGCCGAATTCCTTGATTGAGCATGATTTGGAATCAAGATTTTCCACCAGCAGGTCGAGCCCCATGTTCATGGCTTCCTTGTGCAGCGTTTTGAGGCTGCGGATGGTGCCCTCCACGTGCGACTCGCGGCTCTGAATCGAGGGCGAGAGCGTCTCGGTGTGGAGCGTGATTTTCTTGGCCCCCAGAAGCGCGGCAACGCGGAAAGCCGAGACAAATTCGGCTAAGACCGCCTTCTCCACGCGCTCATAGGGGTGTGCAAGCGAGAAATACCACGGCAGATGCGTGAGAATCGCAAGGTTGTAGGAGGAGAGGACGTCGAGGATTTCCTTCTTGTTTTTTTCGATGAATTCGGGCCGGGCGTTCGGGTGCTCGATGGTGATTTCGGCATAGTCGAAATTCATCTCGCCGAAAAGCATGAGCTCCTCTACCAGCTTCTTGTGGGGGTTGTTCATGGCGCCGATTATCATGGACAGAGTTGGCCTGCAAGAGGATAAAAACAAGACGGGTGGGGGAAGAAGACAATCAGGGCCCCGAGCATCTATTCAGACAATATCCAGCACGTGCCTTTTCTTGCCGTCCACGATGACGGCCGGCTTCTCGGATGCCGAGAAGGTGTGGCCGTGCAGCCGCACCCGCCATACAGGCGGCATGAAGCGGACCTCCGCCCGCCCGCCGCGCACCGAAAGCTTCGCCTCCGCTGCCGCGCTGGGGGCGTCGAGCATGGATTCTGGCGGGGTTTTCTCATCTTTCTTCATACTATCTGCTGCAGCAATTCGCCTATTTAAATATATGTTTAGAAATGTAAAAACGTGATACGCCTCCCCTATACTTTAAATACACTCTTTCGCCATACAAAGCTACTTTCGTTCTAATACAACGCATATAGGTGACTTGATGTCTGGCGAGAAACTGTTCTCAGAAGCCAAAGAGCTCAAAGACGGCAAATACATCCTCATCGACGACATACCCTGCCGGGTTGTCGGCATCGAGACGTCGAAACCGGGCAAGCACGGCGCGGCCAAGATGCGCGTGACGGCCATCGGAGTGTTCGACGGCCAGAAGAAGACGTGGCTGGGGCCGTCCGACCAGGACGTCGAGGTGCCGGTCATCGACCGCGGCAACGCGCAAATCGTCTCGCTCAACGGCAAAGTGGCCCAATTGATGGACATCGTCACCTTCGAGACATTCGAGCTGGAAGTGCCCGAAGAATTTCTCAAGGACGCGGCGCCCGGCAAGGAGGTTGAGCTGCTGTCAGCCATGGGCCGCCGCGCGATTCAGCGCATCCGCTAAAAGGCGGGTTTCATTCTTTATAGGAGGTTTTATTCATGAACATCTCAATTGATTCCAAGAACACCAACGCCCTGCTCAACCGCACAGACGTGAAGTTCTCCATCGCCTTCGAGGGCGGCATCCCGTCGCGCAAGCAGGTCCGCGAGGCGCTCGCGGCCGCGCTCTCGGTCCCGGCCGAGCGCATCGTTGTGGTGCGCCTGGACAGCTCGTTCGGCGTGCACACCCTGAGCGGCATCGCTCACCTTTACCCAACGCCCGAAGCCGCGCTGAAAGGGGAGAAGAAGCACCTCCTCATCCGCGACGGCCTGGCGACCAAGGTCGAGAAGAAGAAAGAGGAGAAGAAAGTATCCACCATCAAGAAATAATGAGGACGCAACCGATTCCGCAAATGATTCAACGAGTTGATGTTTATGGCCGATGAAAAGAAAGCTCCCGCCAAGAAGAAATCATTCAAGCCCTACAAGGCGGGCAAGTCCTGCCCCAAGTGCGGCTCGGGCATCCGCCTCGCCGACCACAAGGACCGCCGCTCCTGCGGCAAGTGCGGCTACTTCGAGAAGAAATAAATTGGAATAAAATAAAAATAGTAAAAAAGGAAACTATTTTTCATTTTTTATTTAACCCTGTTTTTTACGCCTTGTTGTACGCCCAGGCGAGGACATAGCCGCCGACGGCGCCGATGACCGCGCCCCAAAGCAGGCCGCTCACCAAAGCCAGCGGGGTGAATCCATAGCCGCCGTAATAGCGGCCCATCATTCCATAGCCCCAGCCGCTCATCATGCCGCCGAAGCCCATCAGGCCCATGCCGACGGCACCCACTGCCGCGCCTGCAATGGACATCTTGCGCTCATCAAGGCGCGCAGCCGCCTTGGCGGGCATGTTCGTTTTTTGTTTCTTGGGCATAGCCATCACCAAAAGGCCGAATGCGGGGATGAATATATGCCTGTCGGACGGAGCCGTCCGGGGTTCATCCCACCTGATCAATTCTCCATTTCTGTTCATACCAAACGTCTTTCGGCAGAATGGCCGCCTTCTTGCCTTTGCGCTCCAGCTCCCGCGCGCCCAAAAGGGCAATCATGCCGCCGTTGTCCGCATTGTACTGGTTCTCGCATGTCGAGCATTTCGCGCCGTGCAGTCCGGCCATCTGCTTCATCTTCCCCATAAGCACAAGATTCTGCGCCACGCCGCCGCAGACAATCACTTCGCTCTTGTTTGTCATCAAAAGCGCCCGCTCGCTCGCCTCGCACAATTCGGCGAAGGCGGTTTCCATAAGCGAATAGCACAAGTCATTTGCACTGATTTTTCCCACCCGCTTGGAGGCATAAGTCAGCAGGCCGGAAAACGCGAAATTCATGCCCTTGACCGTGTAGGGCAGCTCATGGTAGGTCTTGCCCTCCATCGCCATCTTGGCCACCACTGAGCCGTGGGCGAATTCCAGTTTCAGCTCGCGGGCAAAAGCATCAAACAAATTCCCGATGCCGATGTCGAGCGTTTCGCCCAAGACGACAAAGGGGGGGCCGAAAGACAGAACAGATTTGTTTTTTTCTTTTTTTGCGGTGCCGGTTATTATCTGCGTGTTCCCGCCGCTCACATACAAGGCAAGCGGGTCACCAAATCCAGACTGCCACGCGGCCGCCTCGACGTGCGCGTGCCCGTGGTGGACAGGGATGAGCGGCTTTTTGTGCAGTCCGGCCAAGAAGGCCGCACTGGTTGCCCCTATCTGAAGGCAGGGGCCCAGGCCCGGGCCGGCAGCATACGAAATAGCGTCAATGGATTTCCAATCCGACGCACTCTGTTCCAGCGCCTGTTTGATTATCTCTTGCGCATGCGAGCGGTGATGCTCGGCCGCGACGATGGGCACGATGCCCTGTCCTGCAGGGCTTTTGTAGAACGCCTTGGGATTGGCGAGCATGGCGTTGCTTGCCGAATCATAGATGCCGACGCCGAACGTGTGGGCCGTGGATTCGATGCCGAGGATTCGCATGGAGCATTCTGGCGTTTGTGGCTTTATATTCATTGTTCAACCCGGCAGGCAGCTGCTCTGCGCAAGTGTTGCATTGATTTTGTCGCAGGCCGCTCTGCAGGCCGCCCGGTCCGGAACCAGCGGATTGTCTTCGCACGTTTTGGCGCACGCGCGGCCGAACTCTCCGGCCAAGTCCGGCGCGGGTCCGATGATGCGCCGCTCACCGAAAATCGAGGTATAAACATCCATGCTCCGCTCAGCCAGCGGCAGGTCGTTGTAGCGGATGGTGGTGTTGATGTAATACGCCCACCCATCGCGCCTCACCCCACGCACGAACATTTCTGAAGTGTTGATGCCGCGGATGAGATAAGAAGAAATGAGTTTCGCGTAAGGGTCCGGGGCGCTTCCGCCGCCGTCCCCATGTGGCGAGAGCAGGCCGATGAGGCAGCTTCCGGTTTTGTTGAACTCCGCTCTCACGCCCGCGCGCACCGCCTCTTCGCTAAAGGACGTGCTCATGACAAGTTCGGCCAGAAGAAGAACTGCAATCAGGACAGCGGCAAGAAGGACGGCCAGAATGACCAGCCAGCTGGGGAGGGGGAAATCGGCCATGACCATCTTCCCCATGCCCCTCCCTCACGCGAGATTTATTTTTTTGCCCTGCGACACAAGCGTGACGCCTTCCTCTTTCACGACTTTGCCTACGAGCCGGCTGTCGGCGCCTGCCGAGCGCAGGCCGGCCATCAGTTTTTCCGCATCCCCCGGCGCGCAGGCCACCACCATGCCGATGCCCATGTTGAAGGTGCGGTAAAGCTCGCGCGTGTCCCTCACCTCGTCCGCCAGCTCTGCGAAGAGGCCTTCCGGCTTTGGCATGTCATTGAGCTCGAATCCAACTTTCGAATATTGGCCGATGCGGCTCAATTTGGAGAATGCCCCGCCCGTGATGTGGGCGATGCCGTGAACCGAGGAAGGATGGGCTTTGAGAATCTCCAGCACCGGCTTGACATAGAGCGCGGTCGGAATGAGCATGTCCTCGCCCCAGTCATCCATCGAGAGCAGCTTGCGGGCGAGCGAGTAGCCGTTGGAATGCAGGCCGGATGATGTGAGGCCGATGAGCGCGTCGCCCGGTTTCATATCACGGCCGGTGAGGGGGGCTCGCTCAAGGGTGCCAACCACCGTCATGCCCAAGTCGTAATCCGCGCGAGCGGCATTCTTCTTGTCCCCGTTCCCTTTCACCAAATCGGGCACAATCGCCGTTTCTCCGCCTATGAGGGCCACGCCGCATTGCTTGCAGCCGGCCACAAGCCCGCTCATGACCTGCTCCACCAGCCCGTCGTCAAGGCGGGAGAGTGAGAGCGTGTCCACCCCGACTATGGGGGCCGAGCCGACGCAGATGATGTCGTTGGCGTTCATTGCCAGCGCGTCGATGCCGATGGTGTCGTGCTTGTCCAGCGCCTGGGCCACCAGCACCTTGGTGCCGCCCGTG
>CAYIMK010000014.1:0-9889 GCA_964364595.1 Microcaldota archaeon
GGGCGGTAATCGGGCGGGACGCAAGCGCCGGCACCCAGAAAGGGACAATGGGCACTTTTATTTCCGACAACGGGGACAAAGTGGTTGCCGCTTACGGGGACGATTACGTGAGGATGTTCGAGCGGACGGGCTGAACCAGAATTCAAAAAAGACCGCTCACTCGAATTCAGCCAAGAGCGCGCCCAAATCGCGCGCGAGCGGCTGCTTCACCAGCGGGCCTGCCTTTAGCTGCGGCGTGCCGTCCTCATAAGTGGGCCGCTCCTCCTTGTAGAACACGCCGATTGGAATGCGCTTTTCCCATTCATCTGCGAGTTTGAGCGCAGCGTGCTTGTCAGTGATATCGTGGTCTTCCGGCTTGAGTGCATGCACGCGCTTGGTGAAATACTCGTAGGTGTTGAGTTTGTTGAAGGTCACGCAGGGCTGCAGCACATCGATGAGCGCGAAGCCACGGTGCGTGATGCCCTGATAGAACAGGTCGGCCAAGTGGGGCAGATTAGCCGAATACCCGCGGGCAACAAAAGTGGCACCGGAAACAATGGCAGTGGCGATGGGATTGACTGGCACCTCAATAACCCCTTCAGGAGTGCTTTTGCTCTTATACCCTTTTTCTGAAGTTGGAGAAGTCTGGCCGGTGGTGAGCCCATACACCTGATTATCTTGGGTTATGTAAGTGAAATCGATGTTGCGCCGGCAGGTGTGCACAAAATGGCCCATGCCGATGCCGTAGCCGTCGCCGTCCCCGCCAACCGCGACAACGGTGAGCGCATGGTTGGAGAGCTTGATGGCCGATGCGGGCGGGAGCGAGCGGCCGTGCAGGCCCTCGAAGCCGTATGTCTTGATGAAATGAGGCAGCTTGCTGCCGCAGCCCACGCCAGAAACCACCGCGACTTCGTGCGGCATCCTGCCGGCCTTCACAAGCGCCTGTTTGAGCGCGACGAGGATTGAAAAATCGCCACACCCTGGGCACCAGCTGACGGTGTGAGAGGGTTCGGCCAATTCAGCGAGTGTTGCCATGCCATCACCTACAGCGAACCGATGCAGGCCTTCACCTGCGCCACGATTTCGGCCGGCTCGAGGGGGCGGGCATCATAGCGGCCGTAGAAGTTCTCGATGAAATGCCCGGTCTTCTCGCGGATGAGGTTGCGCATCTGCCCCTGCGAGTTGCCCTCGATGATGAGATGGCGCTTGGCGGCTTTGAGGGCCGCGCGAATCGCGTCGGTGGCGAACGGCGAGGCGTAGCGGATGTGCATGTATTTGACCGAGATGTTCAAACTTCTCAGCGTCTTTAAGGCCTCGAGCGCCGGCCCCTTTGTGGAGCCCCATGAGACGAGAAGGAAGTCGGCATCCTGCTCGCCGAAGAAAGCCGGCTGGTAGAGAAGAGGGGAGATGGCACGCATCTTGCGCTCGCGCTTGTCGACCATGGCGGCTCGCATGCCCGCCTCCTCGGACGTGAATCCTGTCTCGTCATGCTCGTAGGAGGAGCACACATGAATTCCGTTTTTCTGGCCCGGGATGGAGCGCGGGGAGATGCCGCTGGGCGTGATGAGATGGCGCTTGAAGATGGGCTTGGAAGAGGAAGCGGGCACAGAAGCTGCTTGGGATTTGTCTCCGGCTCCCGAGGCGGCCGGGGCCTGCTCGCTGGTTGCTGGAACTCCGACAGCCCACGGGCCGTTGAGGGTGGCTGGCTTCATGGCCGGCTGCTCGGACGCGTAGTTTTCCATCTGCGCATCGCTCTGCAAAAGCCCGCGGTTGATTTTGAGCCCCTCAGACTTGAAGTATGAAACCGTCTGCGCCGACTCGGCCAGGTATTTGTCCATGAGGATGATGGCAGGCGTCTGCACCAAATCGGCCATGTTGAACACGTCGAACGCCATGTAGAAGGCCTCGGCCGGATCGCCGGGGCAGGCCACGATGCGGGGGAACTCGCCCTGCGAGGCGTGGAGCGCGAACTGCAAATCCGCCTGCTCGGTGTAGGTGGGCAGGCCGGTTGATGGGCCGGCGCGCTGGTCTTCCACCACCACGCACGATATTTCGGCTATGCCTGCGTTGCCCAAGGCCTCGGCCATTAGCGAGAAGCCGCCGCCGGAGGTGGCGGTGAGGCAGCGCACGCCGGCGAAGCCAGCGCCGCACAGCCAGTTCATGGCAGCTATTTCATCTTCAGTGTGCTTGACCACGATGTTGTATTTGGTAGCGTGCGCCGCCATCCAGTGGAGAACCGAAGATGACGGGCTCATCGGATACTCAGCCACCAGCTGAACTCCGGCCGCCACCGCGCCCGCGCACACTGCGTCGTTGCCGTTGATGAGGAGCGTGCGGCGCACGGGGGGCTGGGGCTGTATCGTGATGCCGAAAACTGCGCCACGCCCGCTTGTCGCCTCGTGTCCGGCCTGGCCGCTTGCTTCGTGCCCGCCGCCCATTTCGTTTTTGATGAATTCGTGCCCGGCTTTTGCGGCCTGCTTGTTCTTGCCAACCACGTCGGCCCCCTTGCGGCCGAAGGTGCTCTCGATGAGTGAATTGTGAAGGGCGAGGTCCATGCCCAGGAGGGCGAGCGTCGCGCCCACCGCCGCCTGGTTGAAGAAGATTTCCCCTCCCGCTTCGGTCGCGATTTTGGAGAGGGGCACGCCCAAGAGGCGCACGTCGGTGCGCTGGATGGCCGCGTCGCTTTCCTTGACTTTGGCCGAATCATAGATTATGGCGCCGCCGGCCGCCAGCTCGGCCGCGTGGGCCGCAATCGTGAGCTTGTCCAGCGCGATGAGGATGTCGGGGGCCGGGTCGAGGGAGTAAATGCGCTCGGACGACACGCGCACGGTGAGAGTGTTGTGCCCGCCCTTGATGATGGAGGGGTAGTCGTTGGTCATGAACACCTGCAGGCCGCTGCGCTGCATGAGTTTCGCGATGATAAGACCGACGGTGGCCACTCCGCTGCCCGCCTCTCCGCCGACTTTTATTGTGACATTGTTTACGCGCATGGAGTTCCCGTTCCGTTCGGGCCGGATGGCCCCGTCCATTCTTGGTCGCCTCGATGGCGAGCGGCTGGAAAGTTAATAAATATACGGCATGGCGCGGAGATTTTTACGGCGGAAAGCGAAAACGGAGTTGGCGGCCCGTTACTTTCGGTGAAAAGGCGCAGCCCTAAAAATCCCGTCTTCCCATCTGAATGCGCGCGGCTATAGTCCAGCCTGGTAGGATATGAGCTTCCCAAGCTCGAGACCTGGGTTCAAATCCCAGTAGCCGCAAATGCCACCTCTCATCCGCCTCGTCGCCGTCGGCAAAATCAAGGAGCCGCATCTGGCCGCCGGCATGGCTGAATTTGAAAAGCGCCTGCATCCCTACTGCAAGCTCGAAATTGTCGAGCTCAAGGACGAGGGCATGGAGAAAGAGGCCGAAAAGATGGAAAAATACTCCGTGACGAACCCGAACGCATATATTTTGGATGCGGCCGGCCGCCAGCTTGACTCGCTTGAATTCTCAAAACTTGTCAAATCGGCCGAACTGGCATCACCGCCGCTCACATTCATCATCGGCGGGCCGGACGGAATTGCGCCTGAATTGAAGAAAAAAGCCAAAACAATCTCGCTGTCGAAAATGACGTTCACGCACGAGATGTGCCGCCTTTTCCTGCTTGAGCAGCTCTATAGGGCCTATCAGATTGCGCAGAACCGCCCCTACCACCGCTGAGGCGGGGGTTGAGGGTTTTTATTCTTAGGCCGCCCCTATCCCTCTTGCGCGTCTGTCGTTCAACCTGGCAGGACTATAGCCTTCCAAGCTATTAATCCGGGTTCAAATCCCGGCGGACGCATGAATGATGAGAGTTTGATTGGCTGATCGCCCGAAAGGGCGAGATGAATGAGTTATCACCTCTGACAAGAAAATCTTAATTCACCGCTCATTTGCGGGTGTTTTCCCATGACCCATTACCACATCGCCGTGCTCGACCCGACCAAGAGCTATGCAAAAGCCATTGCGAAAAAGACGCAGGAAACTGACTATACGATTTACAACCATCGTGAGGGCGGGCAGGTGCTCTGCCTCTACGAGCCGCACGCCTACCCGGACAAGATTCAATCCCTTCTCCATACGCTTCACTCGGCCGACTCCGTGCTGTGGGTGATTGACAAGGTGGACGCCGACTTCGCCGAAATGGCGCTGGCCCTGTGGCAGTTGAACAAGCCGGGCTGGATTATTTTCAAAGACATTGATACGACCGAGATAAAGCCGATGCTTGGAAAATCCCCGATGGCCGGCTGGCCGGTGCTGGATGCCGATTTGAATCCGGCGCAGATGCGCGAGCAGCTCATGGCAAAGCCGCCCCCGCGCCCCGAGACGCCGAGCATTGTCATGGTTGACGCATGCTTTGAAGTGCGCGGCGTGGGCACGGTGGTGCTTGGCAAACTTGAGTCAGGGCCGGTGTCTGTGCATGACGACCTTGAGGCCGTTCCTGGCAAGATGAGAACCGGCGTGCGCTCGATTCAGGTGCAGGATGAGGATATCCAGAAGGCGGAATTGGGCAGCCGTGTGGGCCTGGGGCTCAAAGGCACCAGCGCGGATGCGATAAAGCGCGGCAGTTATCTTGTCACGCCCGGCGCCATGGGCGGATTTGAGAGCGGCAAGATGGAAGTGGGCGTCTCGCCTCTTGTGAAAGAGGGGCTTGAGCCGAATTGCGAATTGTTTTTCTCGTATGGGTTGCAGTTCATCTCGGTGAAACTGGACAACAAGGAGACGATAAAGGCGGGAACAGGCGCGACGCCGGGCTCGGGCGGCGTTTTGGTTGGTTTCAAGCTTCTTACGGCCGCGGCCGCGCCGGCCGGCAGCCGCGTCCTGCTGGTGCGCACAAACAAGAAGCCGCGCGTCATCGGCTACGGCGTGCTGAAAAGCGCCTGAAATCAGTTTTTCTCTTTTTGGCTTTTTCTCTTTTTACTGCCGGCCGAGCAGCATCATGCGCATCAGGTCGCCCATTGCCAGGGCGTTTATTTGCGTCGGCTTGAGCGGCGCCTGCACGCGAACGACAATCTGGGCCGCTTTAACATTCTTCGAGAGGTTGAGCTGATTATCTACCGCCGAGCTGAATGTCTCAAAGTCGTGCAGGCCGACAATAGTTGTGCCGTTGATGGAATCCCCGCTTCTTATGCCGATGATGAAGGTGGGGGTGGCACGGATGCCTAAAGAGGCGGCCATTGCCTGCTGCGCCGCGAGCACTTTGTCTTTTCCAACCGCCATGCACGTGTTGAACTTGCCCGTGTCAAGACCGATTTTGTTGGCCAGCGAACGCGCGTAGGCATCGCTGAAATTGCCGCTTTTGAGGATAAGCCCGTGCAAATCCCAGTAGCGGCCCTGCTCGCCGGCGCACAGGGTGGCGATGTGCGCGGCCCTCGCGTCCGTGCGGATGAAGAAAGTCAGGTGGACAAAGTTCACCCGGTTGTTGTAGCGGGCCATGAGCTGCTTCATGGTCGGCTGCACCTTGGCCGAGAAGGGGCATGAATAGTCGGAGAATTCGACTATGGTGACGCTTGCGTTCGGATTTCCTTTTATTTCGAGGCCGGAGAGGTTGAGGGATGAAAAATTGGTTGCCGAGATGCAGGGAGCGAGAAGAGCCAGCATCAGGAGGGGGAGAATAAGCCGGCTGGAGCGGAAGGACTGGAATAATCTGGAGTGAGAGCTTGCCACGTAAATCTGATGATGTTTCCGTTTTTTAAAGCCCTTCGCCGTAGGCCGGTCATGGTCCGGCCGGCGAGCAAGATTGCAGAGGACATCCGCACGCTCAAAGTGCAGGGTGCGCGCCGCGTGGCGCAGGCCGCGCTCGAAGCCCTCGTCTCGGCCGCAAAAACGAGCCGGGCGAAAACCAATGGCGCGCTCTACGGCGACTTGCTCAGAGCCGCGCACATGCTCAAAGCCACGCGGCCCACCGAGCCCATGATGAGAAACGCGCTCGAGGACTCGCTGCGCTTCGGCCTCGCCTGGATACGCATGCATCCAAAAGAGGAGCCAAAAGAGCTGGCAATGGCCCTCGAGGTCCATGAGTCTGATTTGCTGGAAGAAATGCGTGAAGCAGTCGAGCGGATAGCCCGGACCGGGGCCAGCGAACTTCCAAAAGGAGCCCATGTGCTCATCCATTGCCATTCCACCACGGTCATCAAAGTGCTGGTGCGGGCCCAGAAGACTGGCAAGAAGCCGCACGTGATTTGTTTGGAGACGAGACCCCTGTATCAGGGACGGCTCTCCGCGAGGGAATTGGCTGCTGCGGGCGTCGATACGACTCTGGCCGTGGATTCGGCGGCCGGCTCGCTCATGGGAAAGACGGACGTGGTGCTCACAGGCGCTGACGCCATGACGGGAAGCGGTGACCTCATCAACAAGGTGGGCACTTTCTCCCTTGCGCAGCTGGCGCGCCTGCACGGCGTGCGCTTCTTGTGCGCGGCCGAATTGTACAAATACGACCCGCTCACCCGATTCGGCCGCTCCGAAACCATCGAGCAGAGGGCGCCGGAAGAGGTGTGGGGGAGCGGGTATTACCGGCAGGAGAAGAGGGGTAAGGAGAAAGTTTTGCCCCGCCAAAAGAATCTCAAAATTCTCAATCCGGCCTTTGACCGCACGCCGGCGAAATATATTTCCGCTTATGTCACCGAAGAGGGCCTGGTGCCTCCGGCACAACTGGCGAAAATTGCCGGGAGAAAACTGGCCGCGAGCGGGAACCATAATGATTAGTTCGGGGTGGAATCATGATAAAATCAGATTACAGGATGGCAAAGGAGAAAGTGTTCGCCCTCAAGAAGCTTATGCTCAAGGCCCAGCACCTCGACCTCATGGCAGGCGGCATGATTGTCCTGCTCAACGCGCAGCAGGCGAACCAGAACGACATCTACACCGGCTACCGCATCATCCTGCGGTCCGGCAAGCGCTCCATCACCGCCATGGTGGACCTCACCAACGACATGGTGCAGCCCGGCGCCATCGGCCTGTTCCATGAGGCATGGTCCGAGCTCAAGCCAGAGAAAGCTGGCATGGTGGAAGTGGAGCTGACCAGCCGGCCCGAATCAATCGAATACATCAAGAACAAGCTGGACGGCAAGGAACTTGACCACCACCAAATCCAGACCATCATCGGCGAGGTGATGGAGAACCGGCTCTCGGAAGGAGAGATGTCGGCCTATATGACATCGTGCTACATCCGAGGGATGAGCGACAACGAGGTGGTCGGGCTCACCAACGCGATTGTGCGCACCGGAGACAAGTTCGAGCTAAAGCGCTCGCCGATTCTGGACAAGCACTGCATCGGGGGCGTGGCAGGCAACCGCACCACCATGGTAATTGTGCCCATCATGGCCGCGGCCGGCTGCTACATGCCCAAGACCTCGAGCAGGGCCATCACCTCGGCCGCAGGAACTGCCGACACCATGGAGACGCTCTGCCAGGTCACGCTGCCGATTGACGAGATGGTGGCGCAGGTGCGCAAAATAGGCGCATGCATAGTGTGGGGCGGGGCCATCAACCTCGCATCGGCCGACGACAAGCTCATCAAGATAAGAAATCCGCTCTCGCTCGACCCCAAAGGCGTGCTTCTTGCCTCCATTCTGGCCAAGAAGAAGAGCGTGGGGGCGCAGTATTGCATCATCGACATCCCCGTCGGGCGCGGGGTGAAGATACAGGACGTGCACGAGGCGCGCAGTCTGGCCAAGGACTTCATCAACATCGGCAAGCGCCTTGGCATCCAAATCGAGGCGCTCATCACCAACGGCGAGAATCCCATCGGGCGCGGCATCGGGCCAGCGCTGGAATGCCGGGACGTGCTCGCGGTGCTGGAGGGGAGCGGGCCTCTTGATTTGCGCGACAAGTCGTGCCAGATGGCCGGCACCCTGATGGAGCTGGCCGGCAAGTGCAAGAAAGGCGAGGGATATTCCATCGCGCAGCGGATGATTGACTCCAGAAAGGCGCTGGCCAAATTCAAGCAGATTGTCGATGCGCAGGGCGGAGACTCGCGCAAGCTCAACGCGCACAGCGTGCCGATTGGCAGCCACCGCTACACGCTCAAGGCCGAGCGGCCGGGCCGCATATCGCACCTGGACAACAAGATGCTCTCGCGCCTGGCCCGAGCGGCCGGCGCGCCATCGGATAGAGGGGCCGGCGTCTACCTGCACTGCAACCACGGCGACGTGGTGAAGCCGGGCGACCCGCTGCTGGACCTCTATTCCGAATCGGAGGCGAAACTGGACTTGGCCATCAAGGTTCTCAAGACCTATGACGCGGTCGAGCTGGAGAAAGTCGTGCTGGACAGTTTGAGGGAGTGAGGTGAGAACATGGTACTTCCAAATTTTCAGAAGCTGATGTTGCCAATACTTGAACTGGCAGGTGATGGTAAAGAACATGCTTTTGCGGAGATGATTGAGCACATTTCGAGAAAATTCGCTTTAACTGCAGAGGATAGAAATGAACGAATACCGAGTGGTGAGAGTAGGATCGGAAACAGGGCATCGTGGGCGTACTATTACCTTCGAAGAGCAGGACTTCTAGAAGGAAAGATCAGAGGCATATTTGTAATCACGCAGCAAGGAAAGGACTTACTTGTAAAGAAACCAGTGACAATAGATGTAGCAGTCTTGAAAAAATACCCTAAATTTCTAGAATTCCATAACGCACATCGCGAAAAAGATGAGCATGACGCTGAGGAAAGCCAGAAAACACCTATTGAGATAGTTAATAGAGAATATGAAGAAGTGAATGAGAAACTAAAGACAGATCTAATTGAGCGTTTGAAAAAAGTCAATCCGGGAGTATTCGAAAAACTAATGCTGTCTCTATTGGAGAATATGGGGTATGGACTTCCAGAGCACCGCGGTAAGAGCGGGGATGAAGGTATTGATGGTGTTATTCAGGATAAACTAGGTGTTAACCCGATATATATACAGGCAAAACGTTGGGAGAATAACGTGAGAGAACCAGAGATAAGGAACTTCATCGGATCGTTGGATACAAAAAAGACCGATAAGGGCATCTTATTCACGACAGCTGGATTTGATTCTAGAGCTAAAGAAGCGGCAGAACGAAGCAGTAAAAAAATTATTCTGATTGATGGAGTTAAACTAGCTGAATTGATGATTGAATTTGATTTGGGTGTATCAACAACTAAAGAATACAAAATAAAAGAAATCGATAACGACTATTTTAATATAGATAATGAGTGAGGCCGCAAAAATGACGAAAAACAAAAAGCGTGGGACTTCGGCATCCCCCATTCTTATTTTCATTTTCCTCTTGTTTGCGCTCCTGCCGACTTTTTCTTTTTCCCGCATTCTCCTTAACCAGCCGCAGGCGGGCCAGATGCTGGAAGTGCTGGTGGAAAATGAGACCGGCCCAGCCAACGTAACGCTCATCCGGCCCGACGGCCGCAGCATAGTGGTGCCGCTGGAGAACGGGCAGATGCGCTACAACGCAAGCCAATCCGGCCGCTGGGTGGTGCAGGTGGGCGCGCAGGAGCTGGCGGTCGTGGTGAGCGAGCCCCAAGGAGGGGCGGGCGGGCCGGCGGGCGGGCCGCCGTCTCCCGCTCTAGCGCCTGCCATGGTGCTGGCAACCCTTGTTCTTATCGGCCTCATCGCCCTAGCAGTGGACGCGCTCATTGTCCGCCCGCCGCCGCGCCATGCCGTCGTGCTGGAGAAAAGCAGGCAGGGAAACAAGGTGAGCGTGCGCCTGCGGGCGGGAAGCCGGCCGCTCGGCCGGGTGCGGGTGGAGGACGAGGTTGGACCGGGCTGGACGGGCGCGCCCATGCGCATGAGCCGCTCGCGCCTCGAGGCCGCGCAGACGCTTGAGATGGAATATGAGTGGGCGGGCGGGATTGGCGAAGTGAAGGCCGAATTTCACGTCGGACGGCATGCGAAGGAATTGAAGGTGAGAAGCGGGC
>CAYIMK010000015.1:0-6144 GCA_964364595.1 Microcaldota archaeon
AGCAGGGTTCGGTCGACATCCGCTGCCTGGCTGACGGCCGGGACGGCTCGAGAGAGACGGACAACGGCACCAGCAAGTACTCGCACATACTCTCTTTCACGGCCGCGCAGGCCGAGATGACCATCACCGCCCCCGAGACCGCGGAGCCGGGCGGCTCAATCGCCGTTTATGTGCGCAACGCTGCCGCCTATGACATGCCTGATTTGCAGGTCGATTTCGACGGGCAGAAGCAGGCGCTCTCAAGCCCGCTCTCCCTGCGCGCGCCCATGGCCGAGGGCGCTTACAATATCACGATAAACAAGCCGGGCTTCCAGCCGGTGTCGGCCGTCGTGCGCGTGCAGGCGGACCGGCGCATGCTCATCGGGGGAGGAATTGCCGGCGCGATGGTAATCGGCTTCCTCGCCTATTTCCTGCTCACGCGCAAAAAGAATGTGGCCGCCCCGACGGATTATTCGAGAGCGCCGGGGCAGGGGAGCGGCTGAGCAGAGGATGAAGAAGGGAAAACAAGAAAAATGGGTGCGGGGCCGGAACAGCTGGCTGCCCATCATTCCGTTTCCAGTTCGGTCTCAAGCGTTATCGGGTGCGTCAGGCAATAGACGCCCGGGCACCTTTTTCGCGCAAGCTCCTCTATTTCCAAAAGCTTGGAGCGCTCAGCGCCCGAAGCAGTTACTGAAATTTTCGCCGACTCCACCGGAGGTTCGCTTCCAATGCCAAGCGCAGAGGAAAGGTTGATTTCGTTTTCCGCACAAACAGAAAGCCTTGACAGCTTTACCCCCTGCTCGGCTGCGACGGAGGCAAATGTCTGGGCAAAGCAGGCTGCCAATCCAAAGAGGCAGTACTGCACAGGGTCTGGCTTCTGCCCCCCGCCCCCAAGAAAAGGAGGCGCGTCCGCCTCAACCAGCGTCGAGCCGGCGGCATGCTCCAGCACAGCGCTAAACTGCGCCTTTCCGTCCTGCAGATTCCATGTGCCGGACACCTTTTTTGCCTTGATTGCTTTTGCCCCGTCTTTTTGCACTTCAGTTGCAAAGGCAGCTGCATTCTCAATGGCAACGTTGTTCAATCCCACTTTTCCACCTCGTTGCTCAAATTCTCAGTTTCGATGCGCCAGCAGGCGCCGGCAAGACTCCTTTTCTTTTCCGGGGTTTTTTGCTTGAAGCAAAAGAAAAGCTCACTGGTTCGCGTCTTCCGCTTTCTGGTAGAGCCGGATGGTGTTCGACTTGATGGTGACCGGAATGGGCACGGCCACTTCGGTCAGCTCCACCGTCAGCTCGTCCTTGTTTTCGTCGATGCGGATAACTTTCGCGCGCTCGCCCTTGAACGGGCCGGAGATGAGCTCCACGATGTCGTTCTTGGCCACCTGCGCCGACACGGGCTTGGCGGCCGAGAGAAGCGAATCCAGCTCCGAGATAGCGGCCGGCTTGTCCAGCACGCCCTTGATGTGCGGGATTTTGAGGCCCGCCTGGCGCGCCGAGAGCGCGTCCGCGGCCTCGACAACCATGTAGCCGCGCAAATCCTCGAAATGCACGATGGAGTAGATGCCCAGGGTCTCGGCCTTGATGCGCTTGGACATCATTTCCATGACCACGCGCTCCTGGCCGGCCGTCACTCGATAAATGAAGATTGCCATAATATCACGTCAATAGTTTATCGCGTCAGTAGTTTTCTTTTTCCCGTGCTTTTTCTTTTTAAAAGAAAAAGGCTCACTTGATGCTCAGCACGTAGGAGATGATGACGCCCAAGGTCCCCATCACCACGATGCCGCCGGCAGTCACCGTCACCATGCGCTCGAAATCGCGCAGGCGCGGGCGGCTGGCCACGCGCAGGATGCGGTCGATTTTGCGCCATTCTTCAGCAACGTTGAACATGAGCAATCACCCTACGAAATCAGGTCGAGGTCCAGCGACTCGGCCGTCGAAATGGCCCTGGAGGCATTTGCCTCGTAGTGCGGGAACTTGGCGCCCGCGATGACCACCAGCACGCGAATCGACGACTTCTTGGTGGTTTTCTCCACCCGCGCGCCCCAGATGATGTGCGCTGACGGGTCGATGCGCTTGGAGACCTCGGCCACGATGAGCTCGGCCTCTTTCAGAGTCATATCTTCGCCGCCCGACACGTTCACGAGAGCGCGGTTGGCCGTCGAGAGGTCGACGTCCAGCAACGGGGAGGAGAGGGCCATTTCGGTTGCAATTATGGCGCGCTGGTCGGCCTTTGCATCCAGCGACGCCTCGCCCACGCCAACAACGGCGCAGCCGGCGCTGGAAAGAATCGTCCTCAAATCCGCGAAGTCCAGATTCACCAGGCCCGCCCTCGTGACCAGCTCGGCGATGGATTTCACTGCTCCTGCCAGCACCTCGTCGCACACCTTGAACGCGGTGTTGAGCGGCAGGTCGGGCGCAATCGAGAGCAGCTTGTCGTTGGGCACCACGATGACTGTGTCTGCGTGCTTGCGCAGCTTGTCGAGCCCCTCGAGCGCGTTGCGCATGCGCACCGGGCCTTCTGAGAGGAATGGCAATGTGACGACGGCGATGGTTAGCGCGCCTGCCGTCTTGGCCATCTCGGCGATGATGGGGGCCGAGCCCGTGCCCGTGCCGCCGCCCATGCCGCAGGCGATGAACACCATGCTGGCGTCGCCGATGGACGCCTTGATGTCGGACGCCGATTCCTTGGCCGCCGCCTCGCCCACGCCGGGGTTGGAGCCGGCGCCCATGCCCTTTGTGGTTGTTTTGCCCAGGAGGATTTTCTTGTCTGAGCGCATCTTGATGAGATGGCGCACGTCGGTGTTCATGGCAACGAAGTGCACGCCCTCGATGCCGAGTTCGTTCATGCGGGCGAGGGTGTTGCAGCCCGAGCCGCCCGTGCCGACCACGTAGATTTTCGGCTTGGTGGCCTCGAGAAACTTGAGCAATTCCTCGTCGTCGGATGAGACGATGATTTCCTTCGGCAGCTGGTCTTCGAGGGCCTTGTCTTCAAGCGTCATGACATGCACCGCACAAATTGGGATAGTTTGGTCCCCTAAGGGGGTAACTTACAAAAGCATTGGTGCGGGGCAAATTTATATAGATGACGGCGGGGGCAGAAAGTTTGCCGGCTGAAAAATTATGCCCGCGCTCAGGCTGTTTCACCAGCATACTGCCGACGGATCTCTGATAACAGGAAGCCGGCCGCGTTTTGCGGATGGACGTTGACAGTGCTGAGTTTCTCATAAAACTCCAGGAGAGGCTTTAGCGCCTCTTCCAGTTTGCCCGCCATGACAGGCTGCTGCTCTGTCCGCGCGCGCATGAACATATCCGAGTAGATGCCGGGAGCGTTGGCGATGTTGCCAAACAGGTGCTGCAGACCGAGAAGCGCATCCACCTCTGAATCCTGCTCGTTCAGGCCGGAGGCCTGCAGCGATTGAAGCTCTTTTCTGAGGATTTGCCTGATGGCGGCGACCGAACTGGACATATGCGCGTACAGCTGGTTAAGCCGTTTTCCGTCCTGTGGAAAGGCGCGGGCGGTTTCGGCAAAACTGGCTTGGCATGTGACATAGAAGTGCAGGGCCGGACCATGCTTGAAATAGAATGCGCGCAGATAATCATATGCCCCTTTCTCATAGGCGGGGCTGCGCTCAACGCGGCCGGAAGTGCCAGACATGGCACGTTCAGTCAGGCTTGGAGCACGACTTAACGGGTCGTACTTGGGCTGCCCATCTTTTTTTGACTGAATATGGCAACCGTTAGCGGGAATGACAGGAGGGATAGATGTGATTGTCATGATGGTATTTGGTTGTAAGAGTATATAAATTATACAACTAACTACAACAAGAGATAGGCCGGTGCGTTATTCCTCGAACAAGCCAAAAACATCAAAAAGCGCCAAAAGCAGTTGGCTCGAGCCAACTGCGGCGGGTGCTCGAGCACCAATCATCGGCCGGCGAATCGGCCGATGGTGCACCAACCGCGCCCAAGCGCGGTTGATTGCCGCCCGTTCTTTTTTGGTTGTATTTGTCACCACCCTATACAACAAGAGAGAACGACTTTTTCATTCACGTCGATGCACGCCGGAGAATCGGCGGGCAACTATATAAACCCCCTTCGATAAAGAGGATATACGAGGCCTATGTCCGATTTGTCCACCGCCCTCGCCGGCGTGAAATTGAGCAACCCCCTAGTCTTGGCTTCGGGCGTGCGGGGCAACAACGCCCAATTGCTGATAAGGGCGGCCAAAGAGGGCGCTGCTGCAGTGACTTCCAAATCCTGCTCATTGCAGCCGCGCGAGGGGCACGCCAACCCCACCGCCATCACGGCTCCGACCTACATGCTCAATGCGATTGGATTGTCCAATCCGGGCGTGGAGGCGGAAATAGACGAGATAGAAGAGGCCGTGAAGGGGGCTGGAGTGCCGGTCATTGCATCCGTCTTCGCCGGCTCGATTGAAGATTTTGCAAATGTTGCGGCCCGGATTGCCATTGCAAAGCCCGCCATGATTGAACTTGATATTTCCTGCCCGAATGTTCATCGCGAGGGCGAAATGTTTTCATCGAGTGCGGAGGGCGCGGCAGGCGTGACAAAAGCGGTCAAGGCGAAAGTGAAAAACATCCCGATTTCGGTCAAACTCGCGCCAAATGTTCCCGACATCGGCCGGATTGCAGCGGCATGCCGGGCAGCCGGTGCCGACTGCATCACGGCGATTAACACCATGCCCGCCATGTATATTGACGTGCGGGCGAGAAGGGCGGTGCTGGCAAACCAGTATGGGGGATTGTCCGGCCCCGCACTCCTGCCGATTGCGCTTCGCTGCGTGCACTCGGTTCGCAGGGCCTGCCCCTCAATTCCGATCATCGGCGGAGGCGGCGTCACCTCGGGCGAGGACGCGGCCGCCATGCTCATGGCCGGCGCAAATGCCGTGTCGGTCGGCTCGGCCGTGTGGTACCGGCAGAACGCATTCGGCGAAATCAAGCAAGAGCTGGCCAGCTTCATGAAAGAGGAAGGATATCGCAAGCTGTCGGACATCAAGCTCGAAGGATAGCTGGGAAAAGAAAGAGCAAGGAAAAAAGAGCCAAAGAAAAACAGAGGCCCCGCATGAAAAAGACCGCCAACCAGAGGATAAAGACCAATCAGGAGGGCATGAAGAACGTGTCTTCGTTCTCACTGCAACCAGCGGCCGGCGGGCCGTCCCTCAAGGCCCGGGGCCTTGGGGGCACCATCGGCGCAACGGCGCCGATGAGTGTGGTGCACCGTCGGCCAGCGGGCCGACGATTGCTCCCAATCCGCGCCAAAGTGCTCAAAAACGAGAAAGAGAATTCGCTGGTGTCGCTCCTCACGCTTGATTTGCAGATGCCGGACGCGCAGCCGGGCCGGTTCCTGATGGCATGGCGGCCCGGCATGGACGAGAAGCCGATGAGCATCGCCGAAGTGAAGCCGCGCTTGCAGCTGGCCATAGCGGCGGCCGGCCCCTGCTCCAAAAAACTGGCCGAAACAAAGGCCGGTGAATGCATTTACGTGCGCGGCCCGCTTGGAAAGCCATTCTGGCCCGTAGGCAAGAAATGGCTGCTGGTCGGCGGCGGATACGGGTTCGCGCCCTTGAGGTTTTTGGCCCGCGTTGGAATTGAAAACGGCTGCGCTGTCGAATCCATCTGCGGCGCGCGGACAAAAGATTTGCTGATGAAAGATGGGCCCGGCAAAAACCACCAGACAACTGATGACGGCTCGGCCGGAACAAAAGGAAATGTATTGACTGCCCTCGAACCACTGCTCAAGGACAAAAAATTAAAATTCGATTGCGTTTATTCGTGCGGCCCGGAAAAAATGATGAAAGCCGTGGCCGAGATGGCGAAAAAATACGGCACCCGCTCCCAATTGTCTGTCGAGCGCTACATGAAGTGCGGCTTTGGCGTGTGCGGCCACTGCGCCATGGGCGGCTGGCTCGCCTGCTACGACGGCCCGTCCATCGACGGCGAAGAGGCATTGGCCAACCCGGCGTTCGGCGCGTATCACACCGACAAGGCGGGAAGGAAATTGAAGTATTGACGTTCATTCAAATCAGATTATGAAATTCATCCAATCATTTTGGAGGTCGAAAAAATGTTCATCCGCTCTAAACGCGTATTCCTTGACGGCAAACTCAAGCCCGCCTGCATCTCTGTCCACTCGGGCCGCATCGGCG
>CAYIMK010000015.1:6154-9770 GCA_964364595.1 Microcaldota archaeon
TCCACTCCTACACCTACATGGCATCACAGGCGTTGGATGCCGGCAACTGGATGATTCTGCCCGGCGCAGTGGACGTGCACACCCACATGCGCGAGCCCGAGGCGCCGCACAAGGAGGACTTCTTCTCCGGCTCCTCAGCCGCCCTCTGCGGCGGCGTCACCGCCTATCTTGACATGCCTTGCTACAATTCGCCGGCCACCACAACGGTGGGCGCGCTCACCGAAAAAGAGCGCGCTGCGGGCGCGAAAAGCGTTGCCGACTTCGGTTTTCATCTTGGCGCAAGCAACGAGAACGCCGACCTCATCCGCCGCCTCCAGCCGCCATCGGTCAAGGCGTTCCTCTCCGACACCCACTCGCCGCTGAGCTTGACGCCTTCGGGCTTTGAGCGCATCTGCTCCGGCCTCGACGCCACCAAGCCGCTGTGCGTGCACTGCGAGGACCGCGGGCTGGCCGAGAAGCGGGCCGCCAAATATGACAAGCACGAGGAAATCCGCAGCATCGAAGTGGCGGTGGCTGGCGTAAAATCAGCCGCAGCGCTGGCCAAGAAATACCGCCGCCGCATGCATTTCTGCCACATGACAACGGCCGCCGAGGTAAAACTGGCCAAGGCTGGCGCAGGTTTCATGCCGACGTTCGACAAAAAGAAGAAAGGCCTGCCAATGCACACGCTGGAAGTTACACCGCACCACCTTTTCCTCTCCACCGCCGATTTGGAGCGCCTCAAAGGGTGGGGCAACTGCAACCCCCCATTGCGCGAACGCAGGGAAGTGGCGAAATTGTGGCGCATGCTAAAAGCAGTGGATATGGTCGCGTCTGACCATGCCCCCCATCTGCCCGTCGACAAGGAGACCGGCGCGCCCGGATTCCCCGGAGTGCAGACCATGGTGCCGCTTCTGCTGCACGCGGTTGTTGGAGGCAAGCTCAGGCTGGAGGAGGCGGTGCGCCTGTTCGCAAGCGGGCCTGCAACTGCTTTCACCATGCAGCACAAGGGCCGCATCGCGCCCGGCTATGACGCAGATTTTATTATCTTCAATCCGCAGGACCACTGGACCGTGAATCCAAACGACTTGAGGAGCAAGGCCGGCTGGTCGCCCTACGACGGGTGGCGGCTGCGCGGAAAAATCATGGGCGTGGTATTGCGGGGAGAGCAGGCCGTGTGGGACAACGAATTGCTGGTCCGCCCCGGATTCGGCAAGCCGATTCAGCGCGCGCCGATGATTGGCACCGAGCGGCTCGACTTGAGAAAGCACGCAAAAGAGAGATACTCGCTGCAATGAAAACCAAAAACGAAGCAAATTCTTCTTTTCAATTTTTCTTTTCCCCTTTCCGTGTTTCGAGACGGGCGGGCTTGTCTTGCTCCTGCTTGACAAGGAATTTGGCGCATGCCATGGCCCAGATGAAATACAGGATATTGATAAGCAGCTGGGAGGACTCCACAGACACGAAGACCGCCAGCGCGATGCCCAAGAACAGAAAATCGCGCGCGAATAACAGAGGAGCATGATGGATGAGGTATCCGCTCATCCCGCTCCGCACTTTTTCATAGTGGCCGGAAAGCATTTCTGTAATGGAGTTGAATAGGACCAGAAATAGTGTATTTAGCACCAGCGGGAAAAATAAGACTGGCATGGCGTTCCATAGATAATTCAGGCTGAAGATGTAGAATGCCCCGAGGCAGACGAGGAACTGGACAAGGCCCCAGACAATCGGCAGGAAGTCCAGCCTGCCTTTTGATTCGGATATGCCGGCGAAGAGCTCTTTGAATGAAAAACGGTAGAACGCGATGGTTGATACCAGATAGGAGAGGAGAAACAGCGCATAACCAAGCAGGTTGCTTTCCACCCAAACACCTTAAGGCAGCGTCAGTGTCACGTTGGGCGAGTCCGGCCCTTCCGGCCCGCGCACGTCTATGATGTAGGTGCCCTCGCGGTTGATGCGCTCAAAGCCGATTGAAGAGATGTTGAAGCGCGTTGGCTGCACCAGCGCCACCTCGCCGTAGGAGGTGTTGAGGTCGATGACGATTTCGCGTCCCTGTGCGCTGACAAAAAGCGTGCGCGGCAGCACGATCTGGGTTCGCAGGGCGGAGCCGGGGCCCAAGGAGCCGACAGAATTGACGGCCGCCGCAAGGCGCGATGCCGAAAAAGTGGCTATTCCGACCGAGAGCTGCTCTGGCGAGGCGCGCGAATTCCATGCCAGCATGAGCAGAAGCGGCAGTATGGCGGCCGCGATGAGGGCCAATACGAGAAGGAATTCGGATGAGGCCTGGCCGCGTGTTCGCATGGACGTCGATGGGGAAGGGGAGATTAAAAACATATCCGCGGGCGCGCCAACCGGGCCGGAAAGAAAAGAAAGACAAAAAAAGAAAGAACAAAAAGAAAAAACGGGCGCGCTCGGGCGCGCCGAAGTTGCTGTTTTTTGTTTTTTATCCGACCCGCCTGTTTTTGCGCCGCTCAATCCCCGTGCGCTTGTGCTTGAGCGCCTGCGTGCGCAGCTCGTCCAGCACCATGCTGACCGCGCCCATGAGGTCGTAGTCTGATGCCGACGCGCGCAGCTGCGCCACCGGCCCGCGGATGTGGCCGGACACGAAGAACTCGCTGCCCGTCTTCTTGACATGGAAGGTGAGCGCCTCTACGGGGAGGCTGTTGCCGATTTTGCCCAGCATCTTGCGGCCGTCGCTCACCACAGCATCCGCCGCCTCCTTGTCCTGTGCGGAGAGGCCCGACACCAGCACGTTTCGCTCGTCCTCATGGTAGAGGGCCGACTCGAAGATGTCCTTGGCGGTGATGATTCCCACTGGCCGGGGGCCGTCCACGACGATGAGGGCCGGCACCTGCTTCTCCAGCATCGCGGCGGCGGCCTGCAGCAGGCTGGCTTCGGGCGGGATGGTTTCCACTTCCACCTTCATGAATGAGGAAACGAGCGTGTTGAGGCCGGCGCGCGCGCCGTCGCGCATCTGCGGCCTGCGCTGCTTCGGGCCGCTCTTGGCCCTGAGCAGGTCGAACACCGAGACGAGGCCGACCATGTGCCCGTTGGAGAGCACTGCCAAGCGGCGCACGTGCGCCTGCTTCATCATCGCGTCCGCAAGCGAAACGGGGGCCTGGGCGTCGACGGTGAGAATCGGGCTGGTCATGTGCGAGCGCACCGAGTGGCCGCTGAACAGGCCGTCCTCGCGCATGGCGGCGAGCACTTCCCAGCGGGTGATGGTGCCCAGCAGTTTCGAGCCCTCCATGACAGGCAGGGTCTTGAAGCGGCCGGAGAAGAACGCCTCGCACGCGGCTGCCGCGGATGCGGAAGGGAGAAGGACGGGGGTCTTCACCGCCGCCGAGCGGCACAGGGTGGTGCGCGGATTGTCGGCCCCGAGGCGGATGGTGCGCTCCTCGATGACGCCCAGGTATTTCTTGCCCTCGAACACCAGCACGCCGACGCCGTTCTTCTCTATGAGCGAAACGGCCTTGGAGAGCGGCTCGCCCGCCTCAATAATGACAGCTTTTGCAAGTTCCATGAATATCGCCCTACGCGAAAAGGGAGGCGGGATTTATGAAGCTAATGACATACGAGAGACTGTCTTGTCCCGAAATAAGGTCCTCTCGGTAAACCGAATTATGAAAACACTCGA
>CAYIMK010000016.1:0-8293 GCA_964364595.1 Microcaldota archaeon
CCAGTCTCTCGCCGAGCGCGCCCCGAGGCGCGCCTAAGCTGGCGTTTTTGTTTTTCTTTCTTTTTTCTTTTCCTTACTTCTTGCACGCGGCCGGCATGGTGGCATACTGGTCGCACAGCCACGTCATCAGCTCGGCCTCTGTCTGCTCGCCGGCGATGGATGACTCGCCTTTCGGGCCATGCGCCACCATAGTGGGGAATCCGATGAACACGCCTTCGCTCTTGTACTGGTTGTATATGGCCGCCACCCGCGTGTCCGAGCCGCGCAGGGCCTCGTTCCATTCATTGAGCGTCACTGACGAGCCGAGCTTGGTCACCGCTGAAATCAGCGCGGGCCGCGTTGCGCGGCAGTGCGGGCACCAGTCGGCATAGAGATAATCAACCTGCACGGCTCCGGCTGCAGAGGGCGTGCGATTGGCCCCAGCGGCAATGCCGCCAGCGGCGCCGCCAGCTCCCGCGCCCGTGTCCGGCGAGAGCCCGCCCGACGATGCCGCCTTGAGCGCCTCTTTCTGCGCGGCGTTCGGCGGATGGGCGGTCCACACGCTTGTGAAAACCAGCAATGAGAGCAGAATCGCGGACCAGAGCAAAATCTTATCCCGCATCGAAATTTCCATGGGCTTCCCTCGCAGGGGTGGTTTTAAAGCTTTACGAGCGCGAAATCCGCTATCTTTTAGGGTGGGGCGCGCCGGAAAATAATTTTACCTCATCATCCGCTTCATCGACATGCTTTCATCCGCCATCCCGCTCAGCGAGAAGCCCTTCCATCTCCGCGCGCGCTCAAGCATGATGCCGGCGCGCAAACATTCGGCAACGCTCCAGGCCTGCGATGGCGCGCCGTCGTTTCGGCCAGATGTCGGGTCCCTAATTTCAGCCATGCTCAAAAGCGCGCCGGGATTTCGCGCGGCCACCACCGCCTTCATCTGCCTGTGCAGCTCCTCGGCGCGCTGCGGATAGGTGCGCAGCCACGCCTCCACCCACACGCCGCACAGCCAGGGCCAGACGGCTCCCTGATGATATGCCGCGTCGCGCTCGGCCATGTTGCCGCTCAGATGGGCGTGATAATCATTGTCTGTCGGCGCCAGCGTGCGCACGCCCGCGCCCGGCAGCAGCAGGGCCTGCGACATGGAACCCAGGGCGCGTCTCGCCTGCACCGGGCTCAAGCCGACGCTGGGAAGCGCAATGGCCCACAGCTGGTTCGGGCGCATATGCCCGTCCGTCGGCTCGATGCCGTCATCAAGAAAATTGGCGTACTCGTTGTAGAATTTGTTGAAATTGCTGCGCGCAAGATGCGCCGCCTCGCCAAAGAGGCGGATGGAGGGCCTGTCATCCATCCAGTGCGCCCAGCGCTCGGCGCAAGAGAGGGCATGAATCCACAGGGCATTGATTTCCACGCGCTTGCCCGCGCGGGGGGTGATTGCTTCCAAGCCGCCCGCTCCGTCCGCAGTCCCGCCTGCCGGCCCTTCTCTTGTTCTTCTTGCCGCGTCCATCCAGGTGAGCCGCTCCTCGCGCAGCACAACGAGCCCGTCGCCGTCGAGGCGGACGAACTTGTTGTCAGAAATCCAGGCGCGCAGGGCCGCGCTCAGGGCCGGCCACCAGCGCGTCATGAGCGGCACGCCAAGGCCGCCCTCGCGCTCCAGTTCGCTGATTGCCCAGAAAAGCCACAGAGTTCCGTCCGCGGATTCGTAGACCGGCTGGTTGCGCGAATCAAAATGATTGGGCAGAAGGCCCTTTTGCAGCCAGCCAATCCACCCCTCGATTATGTCGCGCGCGAGCCCGTGGCGGCCGGTGTAGACGCACAGGCCGGGCACCGAGATGAGCGCGTCGCGCGCCCACCGCCCGAAGTAGGGATAGCCGGCCACGACGTTGTAATGCTTGCCGTCCTTGATGAAAAAGCTCTCCGACGCTCGCACGAGGCCCTCCAGCGAATTTCCTTCGCCCCACTTGTTGTAGGCGCGGAATTCGGCAACAATATGCGAGAGGTGCCGGCTCGCGTCCTCGGAGTCGGGAATGGAAAGGCGCAGGGAGCTTGGGTCCGGCTCTTCGGCCGCGCCCGCCCTCCCGCCTGTCCGGGCGGACTTCGGATTCCACGCTCCGCTTCTTGAGGCCGCCATCTCCTCCCCAGCCCACGCGGTGATGGTTGCCTGGTGCCCCTCGCGAAGCATGAACTCGAAGCGGCCAGGCGTTGCCCAGTCCTCTTCCGAAATCCCGCCCCGCTCCTCTTCCAGCGGATACTGCATGTTGTAATACAAATCCGGCTTGGGCCGAAAGAGGCCGGTGTCGGCAGCCAGGCCCCATGACAACGGCTCGCCCCAAGCCATGCCTTTCTCGGATGGGAATCCTCCCGGCGTCCTGCTCATGAAGTCAGGCAGCCCGATTCCGTGCGCCGCCCGCCCGCTCACCAGAGGCGCCACTTCAAGCCCCAGCGGCTCTCCCTCGAGCAGGCTGTAGCGGATGTAGGTGGCGTTCGCCTGCCGGGCGCACCAAACCTCCTTGGCGAGCCGCCGCTCGGCAACGCGGTAAGTCCAGCGCGCGGCCGCGCCGTCGAAAAGGAAGCGCTCTATGCGCCGCCACCCTTCCGGATGCACGGCTGCGGGGTAATAGTTGGTCGAGAGGGCGATGCGCTCTGAACCGGCCAGCGCGGTCTCCTCAAGCTTGCCCAAAAGTATGAAACGCTCTTCCACGCACGGATGGGACACGGCCAGAAGCGCATGGTATTTGCGGCTCATCAGGCCCGCGGCCGTGCCGGACGCCCAGCCGCCAAGGCCGTTGCCCAGCCACCATTCCAGGCCGGCGGCCTGCTCCAGCCGCTGCAAGTCCCCATTTTCCACCATCGCCGTTTCAAACTCTGGGATGGTTTTTTAGTCTATCTGAGCGTCTTAGGGGGAACCGCGGGTTCCCCCTGAAACCCTCGGGTTCATACCCCCTCCCTATTCGGGCGCATCTCTCCGTTTCACAGATTGGCGTTCGATGGGCCGGGAGCAGAAGAAGCGAAAAGAAGCGAAATTAGGCTATCTTCAGTCCGCTAACCCTACCCGCTTTAGCGGGTGGTAATTCACAAGCCTGCTTATTTCGGCTTACGCCAGATGTCCAAGTGCTTCTCGAGCATCCTGATGGCGCCGGCCTCCAGATTATAATAAGCTTCATGATAGCAGAAAAGAATCTGGTCCCGCGTGCCAACTTCGAGCAGCTTTCCGGCAGCTGTCCGCTGCGGGTGGGGAAAGTCCGCCTCCAGTCCGCCCTGTATGAGGGCGAGGGCCAGTTCATTCCAAGCGTCCAGCTTGAGGCACAATATGTGCTGCTCATAGGGTCCCATCTCCTCGTTTATGAGGCGGTAGAGCGCTTTCTGGGAATCGGCTGCGAAATCCGGAATAGCCACCGGCACGTCGCTCCTGGGGAGTGCGAACAGGACGGACTGCCGCACATCGATTGGCTCGGGCAGCGGCTGCCCCATCTCTTTCTCCAAAATCTCCTGCACGCCCCGGCTGATGGCCGGAACTATCTGCTCATACACTCTATCGAGCTGCCGGCCGTATGGATCCGGGGAAACGAAAATCTGGCCGGCCAGATTGCGCAGCTTCGCGCCGTCCGCCTTCGCGCCGTTGTCGGCCAGGACGGCGGACGCATCGGTGCAGAGAAGCGCCAGCAGGTCGGGCCTGCCATTTACCCGCAGCGCGTCCACCTAGTCGGCCATGTTGTGGAGCGCCGGCTGCCATTGGCCCATTTTGGCCTGTGTTTTGTAGAAGACGAGCCGGTTGTCTATGGTGCCGGCATAACGGTCGTTGGGGAAAGTCGCAATCTTGGGCTTGAAGTTGGCGATGTCGGGTCTGGCATCCTTTCGGTTGGGGGGATTCATGCTACCACTATGCTTATGGTAATTTATATGCCTTTGTGTATTTAGACATACGGGCGCGGCCCGCATCCCGAGCATGCCTTACAACAGCTTCAACTGTCCGGTGAACCTGTCGAGCAGTTCTGATTTGGCCGGCCCTATGCCGACAGCCGTTTTGGAACCCGGCTCCAACTGGGTGTGCCCGGCATCTGTGATGAGCGCGCAGGGCAGCTCGTAATCTTTGGCCGCCTGGAACATGGACACCAGCTCTTTTTCGCTCTCCACTTTCAGCGCCACTTTTCTCATGCCCTGCTCATGCCACTTGCGCGCCACAGCCGGCGTCTTGCTCACCGCGTCGAGATAGGCGTCTATGCTTGCATGCGCGCCCTGCGCAACCATCTTGCCTTTGCCCATGTTCAAGTCCATGCGCAGAAGGATGACCTGCTTGAGTTCGTCCGGGCCGGAGGTGGAAACCATAGTGGAAACCTACCCGCCGGATGTTCTTAAACTTTGGTCCCCCTGTCATTTCACATGCCCCTCCAAGAAGAGCTGGTGGACCTGGCTCGCACTTACCTCGCGCGTCAGGAGGAATGGTCTGCCCTCGCCCAGCGCCTGCGCTTCAATTTAGGCAAAATAACCTATCCTGACGCGCTGGAGGCGGATTTGCTTTATCCAGTGAAGGCGCAGAAGCCGAATGGAAAATTCGCGGCAGTGGACGGCGGGCTTGGGGCCGAGGAATTCCACGGGCTCGATTTGCTGGTGCTGCGCGCGCTGGCAGTGCAATTCGAATACAGCGACGGCAAGCTCGTCAAGCACGTCTATCATCCATCTCGGCGGCCCGAAGCAATCCTGCAGGCGCGCGCCGGCTTGGAGCAGTTCGAGAAGTTACGTTTCATCTCCCTCTACCGGCTCAAGGCGGAATTGTCATGCGCCATCGAAGTGATGGAAAAGCACGCGCCAGACTATTTGCTTATTGACGGCTCGCTGGCCCCTCTCGTGTCAGACAAGCCGCCCGAAGATTCCCAGTTTCGGCAATTGTACGCAGAAGTGGTGGAACTCTACCGCAAGCTCTATTCAACCGCCGCCTCGCGCTCCATCAATCTGGTGGGGGTGACAAAAGACAGTCGGGGCCGCCGCTTCATCGACATGCTCTCCTCCTCAATGCCCGAATCGGCCCAAGCCCTCGAGCATGCGTCCGACACCGCGTTTTTGGATTTGCTGCTCAAAGAGGGCGAGCGCACCTTCGCATTCCGTTATTCTGCCGCGCCATCGCAAAATCC
The DNA here is from genome assembly GCA_964364595.1 of Microcaldota archaeon. Classification (GTDB taxonomy): domain Archaea; phylum Micrarchaeota; class Micrarchaeia; order Anstonellales; family Anstonellaceae; genus CAIXYX01. Next base: position 5,109 of record CAYIMK010000016.1, read on the forward strand.
AGTGCTAAAAGATTTGGGCGAGTGGGCGGGGCGCATCCTCACCTTCTACATCAAACCTGTCGCTGGAGACAGGCCGCTTCGCATCGAATTTTTGGCCGCGGCAGCCCCATTCGAGCAAATCGCACAAGTAATGTCTGGCCTCTGCCGTCTGCACCCGCACTACGCCTATCCTGCCGTGCTCATCGAGGCGGATTTGCGCGCGGCCATGGAGCCGAAAGAAGTGGAGGGCGTTGTGGCAGATTTATCGGCGCGCCTCGGGCGGCACAGATTCATGCCGTTGCGCAGGAACAGCCGGCCGTTCCGCTAAAGCCATTCTTTTTCTTTGAAGAAGAATGATTGGAGAGGGTGGGATCATCGGCGCTCGCCTATTGGCTCGTGCCGAATGCCACCAACGCCTCCGGCGTTGATGGTTGAACCCACGAACAATTGTTCTATTTTTTGAAGAATATTTGGAGAGGGTGGGATTTGAACCCACGAACGTCTAAACGACAGGATGTCTCAAGCAACAATCTGCTACAAGACCGTGACTCAGGAAAGGAAGTCTCGAACGGGTCCGAAGATAATTCGGGAATGCCGGCGATAATTCGTTTTTCCGAGGTTTTTTGCCCTCGAGGCAAAAAAGCTCTCTGAGTCCTGCGCATTTGACCAGGCTTTGCTACCCCTCCGTATCTATTGGGGGTTCGGGATTTTTAAAAGATGGAGCAGCCGCCGTCATATTCGCGCTTAAATCTGCAAAGCTGTCGGCCACGCAAGCAGGATGGCGCCCATCAGAAGAAGCATGGCAATTCCAATCAGGCGCGCAGCCAGCTCCACTTTTTGGCCGAAGCGGCCGAATGCCGCCAGATATACGAGCGCGAAAAGGACGAGCGGCGCGGCTGCGTACACGAGGGCGTAAATCAGGAGATAGACAAGCTGCTCGGGGGTCTGCGCTGTCGCGCGGATGATGCCCTCGTTCAGCGGCGCGGCGCACACGAACGCGGCCGCAGTAATCGGAATAGCCAGCACCCCGGCCGCCACCACGCCGGCGAAAAAGAGCGGCCCGAGCCCAAATGCGGGCATATCTTTCTTTTTTGCGGCGGCTCTCTCTTTTTCCAGGGGCCGATGCGTTCGGATTATTTCATTCAATTCGTGCAGGCCCCAGAAAAGGGCGAACGCACCCAAAGCTATTCCTGCCGGACGCAAGCCGCCGAGCATCTGATACGGGTCCAGCCAACGGAGCAAAAAGAGCAGGCCGATAACGGCCGAGGCCGCGCCGAAGGCAATTCCGGTGAATTGGACCTCGCGGCTGCGGCCCGACACGAGCCCCATCGCGGCCCAAAACGCCAACAGGGCCACGGCGCATGGGCCGATTGCCTGCCCAAGGCCGGCCATGGCGGCGAGGATGAGCGGATGCATCTGCGAGGGAAGGACCGGGCCTAAAACCGGCACAGTAAGCGTCTGGACCGAGCCGGCGAAGATTTTGCAGGCCGGGCAATCAGAAAAGTTGGAAGCATTCGAAGCCGAAGAATTGATTGGCGGCGCATCAGCCGCATTTGTTGTTCCGGCCCCCCTGTCCAATTCCGCCTGAATCAGCGAGCGCAGTACCGGCCGGACGGTATTCCTGTCGAACCCGTTCACCACCGCATTGCCGACTATGGTGACCGGCACCCCGTTCACCGTGCCGTTGCGCTCAGCCACCATCCGTTCCATGAGCGAGCGCGCGCCGGCATCAGACACCTCGTAATACTTCCATTCCACCGACGGGAATTCATTGGCCAGCTGCTGGTTGAAGTCTGTCTGGTCACGGCAGTGCGGGCAGCCGGCCAGATGGAAGAAATAGACGCTCAGCGGCCCTCCGGCCGGTCCGGCGCCGAATTCCAGCGGCCTCACCGGAGCGGGCCCGCCGACAAACGCGTAGGAATAGAATGCCGCGAAAAGGGCGAGAAGGAGCAGATAGCGCCTGACTTCATCAGCCCATATCAGGCGCAGGGGTTGGATGGCATCCATATTCAAATTCCCCCGGCACCTTCTTCAGCACGCCTTCTACGTTTCGGCCAGCAGTTTTTTGAGTTTCGCCAGCTCCTCGTGGTTCTCGGGCTTTCGCTTGAGGGGGTCATTCTTGACGATGGCCTCCAGCTCTTCGATGCGGCGCTTGGCATTCTGCTTCTTGCGGTCCAAGTCGTGCTTGCTCATGCCCATAGATAACCCTCCTCAATGCATGGCTTTTGGCCTCATCCTATAAAAAGACAGAATACGCAAAAACTCTCGTCAATCGCCAGTTGGGGCTGTGTGCTAACCTGGTATGCTACCGCGTTCGGGACGCGGTGGTCTGAGTTCAAATCTCGGCAGCCCCACAGCTTTTCTTTTTCTTACTGCGGCAAGAAAAAGAAAACCCCCTGGGAAAGAAAAAGAAAATACAATTCTACTTCTTCACGACTTTGCCGTTCGCGTATCCAAAAATGACGATGTCTGCCCCGCGCTTGGCGAAAATGCCGTTCTCCAGCACGCCCTCAATATCGTTGATGCCCTCTTCGAGCTTGAGCGGGTTGGCAATCCTGCCGAAATCCGCGTTAAGAATCCAAAAGCCGTTGTCCGTCATGAAGGGGCGGCCCTCGGCATTCATCTTCAGCTCGATTTTGCGGGCCCCCAGTTTCTTCAAACCCTTCTCCACTCTTGTTTTGGCGAACGGCAAAAATTCCACCGGCACCGCCCCGCTCAAGCCGGCCGCCTTCTTGCTGTCGTCCGCTATAATCAGAAGTTTCTCAGACGCGTATTCGACGATTTTCTCCCGCGTGCAGGCCCCGCCGTAGCCCTTAATCAGCCGCTTCTTGGCATCCACCAAATCCGTGCCGTCCACGGTCAGCATGATTTTTTCGACTTGGCCGAATTCAGCCACCGCCAGTCCCAGAGATTTGGCCAGCTGCGCCGAGCGGCCGGACGTGGCAACGCACGTGATGTTCATCTCCTTTTCCCGCACATGCTCCGCCAGCTGCTGTATGAACATATCTGCCGTGGAGCCGGTTCCCAAACCAAGCGTCTGTCCGTCCTTGACATAGGAGAGCGCGGCTTTGGCTGCCGCCCACTTGGCTCTATCTTGAGGCGTCATCTGCGACGGGTTCATCATGGCTTCCACTCGTTGGATGGGTTTTTATCGCTACTGGCTCGCGCTGGCTCTCTGAAAAGAAAAAATTAGAAAAAGAAAAACG
>CAYIMK010000016.1:8303-9769 GCA_964364595.1 Microcaldota archaeon
GAACAGGCTTACCAGTCGCCAATCAGGCGGATGCTGCCGCGCAGCATGTAGAGCACACCCAGCACCATCGCCAGCGTCGGCAGGTCCTTGATGTAGCCGAATCCGAAGAGGATCAGCAGCAGGCCGACCGCCACGTTGATGAGCGCCTTGCCCCGGCCGTGCGGGTGGCAGGCGGGAGGCATGCAGCATTCCTTGTCCATCTTCTTGCTTGCATTTTTCTTCATCATATATTCACCCCATCCAGGCTTTGCGGCCCTCTCTTTGGACGGGGCCGCCGATTTGTCAAGACGAGGCGGATGCGGTGAACTATATAAATCCAGCACCCCCATATCCCTCTATGATTGCTTCACCGAATTCCCCACCTAGCGCTGGCGCTTCTGCGGGCCGCATAGTCCTCCCCCATGAGCCGGCCGAGGCCCCCGTCAAGAGGTCTTCGGCGTCTGTCTCCGTCTTCAAGCCCGCAACTGGCACGGCCGCGCCCCCGCGCGTGTGCGTCATCTACGGCTACCCGTCCGCCACGACCGGCCACGGGCCGCGCATTCTGCAGACAATCACCAAAACCCTCACCGAATCCGGCGCACCCTTGGATGTTCTCGACCTCTATCGCAGCCGCTTCAACCCCGTCACCTCCGACGAGGAGCATTTGATATATGGCAAGGACGTGGCGGCCGACGTGGCGGCCATCCAGTCCATTCTGGGCCGCGCCGAGGTGTGGATTTTCCTCTACCCGGTGTGGTGGTCCACTCCGCCCGCCATCCTCAAAGGATGGATTGACCGTGTGCTCACCCCCGGCTTTGCCTTCCGCCACGACTCGAAAGGATCGCACCCGCTTCTTGAATCCAAGCGCGCGCTCATCATCCGCACCTTCGGCGGCTCGGCTCTGGTCGAGCAGCGCGCCGGCAGCGTGGCCTCAAGCTTTATGGAAAAGGTTGTGCTTGGCACCTGCGGCATTAAGGCAATCTCACAGGACATCTTCTCATCCGAAACTCTTGCCGAAACCGCATTTGCCAACGCGCTCTTTCAGGCCGCCGGCTCGGTGCGCCGCATGCTGGGACGCTCAACCGGCATCCCGCACCGCCTGCGCTCGATTGCCGCCCCCTATCTGCCTCCCATAGAGCCGAAAATCCGGTTGCCTGTTGATGAAAACGACGAGGAGAAAATCGAATTGTCTGAAGAAGCCAAGTCAGATTTGGAATATTTCAAGAGCGCGCGCCGCCAAGCCCGCGAAGCTGTGCACCGCAAAGCCGATGAGCGCATGGGCGGCTCAAGGCCCTCGGGCCAGAATCAGGGCCGTCAGCAGGGCCGCGACCGAAGCGGGGACCGCAGCCAGGGGCGCAGCCGAAATGAATCCCGCCCGTCTTTCGGCGCTTCTTCATCTTCATTCATGCGCCCTGCCAACAACCGAGCAGGCGAGCAGGGCGGACGGCGCGAAGGGCGCAACCGCAACTGGTCAGGCCAGAATCAGG
>CAYIMK010000017.1:0-3662 GCA_964364595.1 Microcaldota archaeon
ACGCCCGGCCCGCCCTGCCCCGGCCCGCGGCCGTAGCGGTCGGCCGAGAGGAAGGAGCCGTTCCATGAGCACTTTCCCCACATCCAGCCGCCGAGGTAAAGGGCGAGTGCGGCCGTGGCGCCGATTTGGAAGAATTCGTGGCGCGACCAGGCCTCGAGCTTTGGGATTTTCAGAAGCCGGCCGGCCATCAGTATCATGACCATGAGGAAGGCGGAGAGGAGCAGGCCGATGAAAACCAGGTGCATCCAGCTGCCGCCCAGCACGTTGGGTATGGAGGTTGGCGAGAAGAGCAGGGTGGCGCAGTAGTTTTGGACCATGGTTCTTCCTCATTGCACGTCAATTTCTCATGAATCATATCAGTTTTTCGAATGCGCTGAAATCCATGTGCGTGCCCAAAAACTGGGCGATTTCCTTGATGAGCGTGAGCGTGATGAACAGGATGAAGAGCGGCACGATGAGGGACACCACAAGGATGTAGAAGAGCGAGGCCTTGATGAGGGCGAGCAGGTAGAAGGCCATGAAGCTGACTCCGAGGGCTGCCGGCAAGGCGCCGGTAAATAACTGCACCAGCCCGGCTATGAGCAGCGACGGCCCGATGCCGCCGATGCTGTCTGTCATGCTCTTGACATAATTGAGCGCGCCGATGGTGGAGAGCTTGAAGAAGCACGCGGTGGCGGATCCGGGCACCAGTGCGTTCATCTTTGTGCTGTGGTCGATGCACTCGTCGAAGCTGTTGTACCAGCTGCCGTCAGAGGCCCCGACCAGAGTGCCCGCTCCCGTGAATTCCGACATCAGGTAGCTCTGGACAGCCATGGCGCTGACGTTGAGCATGAACGGGTAGACGAAGAAGAAGCCGATCGCAATTGCGATGAGCGCGTCGCCGCCTCGCTGCAGGCCCAGCGCCCGCAGGAACAGGCCAATCGGCACGAAGATGGAGAGCATGCGCGTCTTGATGAAAGTCAGCAGCCAGATTTGGATGAACCACTCGCCCACCGCCACCGAGAGGAGGGAGAGCATGAGGCCGAGGGCGTCGAAGAGGGGGCGGAAGGCGGGAGAGAGCGAGAACGAGATGCCGATGATGCCGGCCGGGCGGAAGTAGGGAGTGATGTTCAGCAAGGTGGATAGACTGGCCGTGATGCCGGTCATTGTGGCGAACTCGTAGGCCATGGTGTTGCGGATTGTTTCGGCGAAATTGATGGAATGCTGCAGCTGCAAAAAGCCGACGCAGTAGCCGTTCGGCGTGTTGACTGGCGCGCCCTGGCAGTTGGTGATGGAGAATCCGGCGAAGATGAAGATGACGATGAGGGCCGACTTGGCCGTGGCATACACGTTCTGCTTGCTCCACGCCAGCAGGCGCGGGCCCAGGGCGCCGGAGAGCAGGTAGCCGAAAGCCGAGAGCATGAAGCTGAAAAGGAGCGCGACAAGGGAGAGCGGGAACCAGCTTTGGTCTGGGGGGAGGAAGGTGCCCTGCCCTATGGGGGGGCTGTTGAAGAGCATGATGAACGCGTCGGGCAGGATGACTCCGAAAAGGCCCGAATCGGCAAATGAGAGGCCGGCGAGAAGCACGAACAAGGCCAGCGCGATGACAAGGAATTTGCTTTTCGCGAAAGAGGAGATGGATGGCGTGAAATTGTTTTGCCGGCTCGGGCCGGTTATTGGCTGGAGCGGCGGGCTGACTGGCCGGCCCGGGCCGGGGAGGGATGAGGCGGGCCTGCTTTGCTTGATTGGGCTGGCGATGGGCCGCATGGCCGATTCTGATTTTTCTTGTCTTGTTTTTTCCATCTAAATCAATCTCGTCAAGCCCGCGATTTCAACGTCGCCGCCCAGCAGGGGCGAGAACACCTTGATTGATGCCAGCGTAATCATGATGGCCAAAAACGGCGTGAGCAGGCTGAAGATGAGGATTTTGCCCAAGTTGTCTATGACGCCGTGGTAGCCCAAGAGCTCGTCCTGCGAGAGGGCGATTTTGATTGCATTGCCCCACCCTTCAGCCACTTTTGTCAGCGCGTCCTTGCCCGCGCCCAGCATGAGGTCGCGGCTCTTCTCGTCCGCCGCCGCCTGCTCGGCGGTTGTCATGGGAGTGTTGTTGAAGCACATGTTGGTCGCCAGCGCGGCGCCGGCCTTGAGCGAATTGCTCCGCGTGGCCTGGTCAACATACTCTTCGCGGAATTTTGACACATAGCGGCCGTAGGAGTCGCGCGTGACTGCGTTCGGGCCGCGGGCGTCGGCCACCGAGGCGTTGACGCATTTGCAGGCGTTGGTGTCGCAGATATAGTCGCGCTTGCGGTCTGGCAGAACTTTTCCGTTCGCATCTTTGGGCGGGCAGGTGAACGGGCCCAAGCGGGCCTCATCGCGCGGAATGCCGGTTGAGGTGAGGTTGGCGTCGTTGGGCTTGTTGCATTCCTCGCCAGGATAGATGCGGCTGGTGTCGGCGCACGCGGAACTGAAGGTCAGGGCCGCCGGAATCGGCTGGACCAGTTTCGGCGTGATGCCGCCCAAGTCGAGGTTGATCGGGTAGAGCCCCACGCCAACGCGCTCGAGGTAGGCGTCCTTCTCGCCCGCCTGCGGCGCGGGCCATGGGCCGGTGAAGGAGAAGAGGACTGAATGGAAGAACACATACATGAGCGGATAGACCAGGTACATGGAAAGAGCGATGGCGATGAGAAGGCCTCCGAGGCGGCGGGTGAAGAAGAGCGTGCGGCAGAAGAGCCCCAGGGTGAGGAAGAGGGGGAAGAAGGCAAGATGCGTCAGGTCGAGGAGGAACTGCTGGAAGCGGATTGCCATGATGTTCTTGTTCGCCAAATCGAAGACAAAGCTCAGCGTCTCGAGCGGGATGGAAAGCCCTGCCATGGGCGCGAACGCCAAATCGCCTGAAGGGTCGGGCATGCCGCGGAATGAGAGCGAGATGCTCGAGGCCTCGGCCAGCACGGAGTTGTAGCGCAGCACGGCCGCCGCCTGCTCCTGCGCCGCAGAAGCAAGAATCTGCAGATAGTCCTCGGCGAGGCGTATGTGGCAGGGCCGGTCGTAGGCGGCCAGCCCGCTCGGGGCGCAGCGCAGGTTGACATAGGTGGACCACGCCCGTCCTTCTGGCGTGTTCAGGCTGACCTGCGAGATGGAAAGCATTGCCTGCGAGAGCACGGCCACTATCATCATGGCTGCCAGCGCGATTATGACGGTGTAGAACAGCTGCCCCATCTCGGACTTGCACCATGTCTTTACCTTGTCGTCCATGGCGAATGAGCCGTAGAACCATGCGAGGGCGATGACTGCGACCATGAGGGCCACGGGGATGACGAGCATGGCCGGCCACCAGGGCGACCAGTAGTTGTGGAAGAGCGGCTCGATGTCGGCCGGGCCGGTCGGGTTGCGGCGCACGCAGCCGGAAGAGAAGACAAGGATGAGAATGGAGAAGACGGCCAGCAGCAAGAGTAGGGACGGACCGAACCGGCCGGAGGGGCCGCAACCGACGGCCCTGAAGGCCGTCGGTGCACCAACGGCTCCCCAGAGCCGTTGGCTGCCCGAGCGGCCCGCGAATTTTATGTTTTCTTTTTTGCTTGCTTCCATTTCTTTTCTCCGTTCATTTTCTTTTTTTGTTTCATTTTTTCCTTTCATTTTCTTTTTTTGTTTCATTTTTTCCTTTCATTTTCTTTTTTTGTTTCATT
>CAYIMK010000017.1:3762-9243 GCA_964364595.1 Microcaldota archaeon
TTTTCCTTTTATTTCATTTTTTTCTATTCCATCATGCCCTGCGAGAAGAACCGCAGGGTTGTGCGGATGAACGTGACCACGATAATCATGCTCAGCGCCGGCAAAAAGACCGCCTGAATCGCCACATATGATATCGACTTGGGCATGGAGAGCAGGTCCTTGCTCAAATCAGGCCGGAGGTTGAATGCCAGGCTGTCGAAGAGCTGGTTGGGGTGGCGGAGCTGCGCGCTCGATACGCCGGCCGAGTCGGCGCACATGGGCGCGCCGAATTCCTGCGCATAGAGCGGCTCCATCACCTCTTTGTCCACGAGGTATGTGAAGGGCAGGACGACATATAAGGCGAAGGCGGACGCGAGCATGAACCCGCCCGCCTCGCGCGTGGGCGGAAAGAGGCGCAAGAGGATGCCGCATGGCATGAGGAACGCCATGGCCGTGCCCCGTATGATGTCGAGCCCTATGAGCTGCACGTAGATGCTGGAGGCGAAGGGGATGATGAACATCTGGATAAGGTCGGCCGCGCGCTCGATGACCTCGAAGCCGGGGAACGTCGGGTAGGAGAAGCCCCACACGCCGGCATAGAACTTGCTGCGCATGCCGGAGACGAACTGGAACTGCATCTTGTAGCCCTCGAGCTTGATGGACACGGCTGAGGAGAGGCAGGCCACGCGGCCCAGATAGCCCTGCGCGGCGTCGAACATGTTGCCGCCCGCGTAAGAGGTGGTGATTTGGTCGACGGTGACGGCCGCGCCGAATATGAAGAGCCCCCACAGGATGGTGACGATGACCTGGTATAGCTCCTGCTTGGCCGTAGTTTCCCATTCGGCGGAGTGGAAGACGCGGGAAATCATCAGCATCAGGGCGGCGAAGAAGGAGAGGGCGACAAGGCCGGTGAGGATGATTGGCACCAGCGGGCCGTACTTGGACTGGGCGTCGAATATGCTGCCGGTGATTGGGATGGAGGCATCGGCCGCGGAAACAAAGGAAGAGAGAAAGAGGAAAGAAAACAAAAAGAAAAACAGGCCGGCTCGGGCCGGCGCCCCGCGGGCCGGGCTTCGAAGCCCGGCCGCCGAGTCGGCGGAATTGATTTGTTTGCCATTGCTTTCGCCGGCAAAAACGCGAACGCGGTTGATGCGGCCGTTTTTCTCTTCCGTCATTTCCTACACCAGCTTGCTCAAACCGAATATGCGCGGCTCGCCCCCTATGGCCAACGACACGTCGCGGAATATGGTGATTGAAATTACGAGAGTGTTGATCATGAACAGCAGAGTGAGCACGAACCACTGCGCGCTCACCGTTATCTGGTCCACAAGCGAAGTGTAGAGCGTGTCCACCGGCAGTATGGGGCCCAGTATGAAACCCTCGTGGACGAGGTAGCGCCCCATCAGCAGCGAATTGTCGGTGAACGCCCGAAGAAGCGCCTGCCCCTGACTGATTGGCAGCCGCACATTGACAGGATTTCCGTTCGCATCGGTCTGCGGCCCCCAGACGTCGTTGATGATGATGTCCCCGGCCGTTTCGGCGTCCTGCACGTACGGCTTGGCGATGTCGTTGCGCAGCCGCTGCCGCATGAGGGCGGAGTCCGCCCGCTCGGCATTGTCCTGCGGGTTGCACATCTGCAGCAGAGTATGGTAGTTCACCCAGTCGGTGAGCACCGGATGCTCGTAAGTGGGCGGATTCGTGCTGGTGTCGAGGCGGCCCTGCATCGAGAAGTAAACCTGCTCGTTCACCCAAATCGAGAGCGGGAAGATGAAATACATCACCAGCGCGGCCGCGATGATGGTCGAGCCCGTCTTGCGCAGGAACGGCACGGCGCGGAACGCTATGCCCAGTGGCAGGAAGATGGCGAGCGCGTTCTGGTGGAAGAACTGCAGAAGGATTTTCTGGGTGAAGACCATGCCAATCCCCACGCCGATAAGGTCTGTGAGCGTGATTGTGATTTCCGAAATGGGCGAGAGGCCGGAGTGGGGCGCGAGGTCGAGGGAGATGGAGCTGGCAAGAGCTTCGGGCAGGTAGAAGCTCACTCCGAACGTCGAGACCGTGCCCAAGGGGAGTTCAAGCGTGAAGAGCCCTATGTAGATGTTCATCAGATGCCCCAGGAGCACGCCCTTGCTGGAATACTCGGGCCATAATGCGGACGCATACGTGCTGCTAGCCGCCTGGTCGTACGGAAGCTTCACGCCGTTCTGCACGTTATCGAATTTGCTGCCCTGCGAATCCGTGGGCATGCAGCCGAGGAACCAGTCCGCCGAGGCGTAGAGAGAATTCTCCGGGTTCGAGCCGGGGCCGGTTGGGTAGAGGCGCTCGCTGTCCATGCAATAGCCGGACGTCACCAGCGTCTGGCCGGCCGTCAGCGTGCCGCCCGAGACGTTCTTTGCGAAGATTCCGAAGCCGTAGAGGCCGCCAACAACGAGCGCGACAAGGAGGATGCTTATCATCAGCTCGTACACTTCCTGCCGCGCGAACGATTTCGCGCTTGGGAGCGAGAACGCCTCGCCGAACATGAAGGCGGCGGCAATCAGGCCGACGGCCAGCGCGAGGCCGACGAGCACCATGGAAAACCAGTTGGGGATGAAAAGCGCGCCGGGCTCGACGAGGGGGAAGGCCCCATTGGACAGGCCGCCGGAAACCTGGGCCCAAGCTCCGCCTGAGAGCAGCAGACATGCCACAAGCAGTCCGAACCGCTTCAACCCACCATCTCGCTTGCTCAACCCGCCACCTCGATTAATACCCGATGTTCTCAAGGCGTGTATTGTTTTTAAACAAGTGGATAATCCATAACCGCATGGTAGATATAGTAGATATGGCAGAAAAATAGTATCGGCATCGGATGAGGACGGGGGGAGAGACGCGGTATGGGGAAACTCCTGCTGATAATGGTCATCGGCCTGTTGCTCCTACGGCCCGTGCTGGCCGTAGAGCCCATCGGCAGCGCATCCATGCAGGCATGGGTCACGGTGGACCGCTCCGACTTCAGCGGCAACTCCCCATACATCAAGCTCAAGTCATCCTATACGGTTGACACCATCGTCTCGTCCGGCGCCGGCAACGGCGTTGGCGGACAGGGGGGCGGCGACGTGTTCCGCACCGAAAGCCATCCTCTTGCCGGAGCCGTGCTGGCGCTCACCTTCGACGGGCGGGTGCTGACAGACAAAAACGGCCGGCCCGTCTGCCAGAATTTGGTCACCGCCACCCAATCAGGATTCGGCGGCGGGCTGGCGCTTGACCCGGGCGACGCCGTCTGCACCGGCAGCGGCCCGTTTTATGCCCGTGACCCCGACCCGGCCAAAGGGGGCGCGCCAAGGCCGCTGACCGGCTGGACCGGATGCGGCATGCTGCAAGTGCAACTCGTCGCCAGCCCAGGCATGGGGCGCATCCAGACGCTGCACGCTCCGGCCATGATGTACTGCCCCACCCAGTCGAATGGATTGGGGCTCTACAACCTCCTCGGCCTGGGCAATCTCTCCCCCGCCCTCATCGCCGCCTGCCTTCCAATATTTCTTGTGCTGGGCCTGCTGCTGGCGTCCATGTACCAGATGGGCCGAGACCCGCTCATGCTTTTTGACATCACCACGCCGCGCCTGCCCACCATGCGCAAGGTGCGCATGAAACCCGTGACGCAGCCCTTCCATCTGGCCGGCAAGGGGCGCATGGCTGACCGCATCATCAACCGCTCAGAGAGGGGAATAGCGGCCGGCGTCTTCGCGCTCTACGGAGGCAAGCGCACCGGCGAGGCGGCCGCCAGGGCGCGGGCCGAGGCGATGGCCCTCTTCCCCAAAGAGCCGGAGGAATACCGCAAAAACATGGAGCGGCTGCGCGCAATCATAGACAAAGCCAGCGCAAACAAGGAAACGCGGGATCGCGCATGGGGGGCGGCAATGCGCCTGATGCAGGTGCGCGAGGCCATGCTCATCGACAAGGCGACTCATACCTACACCCGTTTTCCCGAAGCCGGCTTCTCCAAGACCGTGAGCGATAAGGTGACCAAATGGGCCCCGAAACTGGCCAAGCCATGGAAATTCTTCCCCGGCATTGACAAGAACGAGACGGCCGACTGGCTGCCCGGCATCCCGTACGTGGAGCGCACGGGCATGGTAATCAGCGGCTGGCTGGCGAGCCGCTCAATCAACATAGCCATGCGGCGGCAAATCCGCAACACCGCGCTGGCCGAAGTGGGCGTGGCGGCCGGCCTCTTGAGCCGCGACAGCAAGTTCGCCAAGCAGCACGGCTTCGAGAACAAGCGGCTGGGGCACATCCCGCACATAGTGGAAAAGCTGCGCAACGAGAGCTATTTGCTGGGCCGCGCAATCATGGACGAGCATTTGCGCGCGCTCATGACGGCGGCGGTGATGGAGCAGGACGGCGCGTCTGGCTTCAAAATCAACGAGGCGCGCATGCGCGAAATCCTCAAGATTGTGGAGAAGGCACAGAATGACGCGAAGGGCAGGGACGGCGTGGTCGACCAGCTGAAGATGCGCCTGCTGCTTGGCCAACAGATGGCCCAATACGTCCAGAACAACAAAATCACGGTTTACAACGCGGTGGGCGAGGTGCTGGAAGGCACGGGCAACCTCAAGGAGGGCCAGTGGAAGGACTTCCTCAAGCAGGTCAACGAGCACATGCAGATTGTATATGACACGCTCAAGAAGGACGGCCTCGCCACCCGCGACGGCCTGCTCCCCGATTTCGGCGAGGCGGCCAGGAAGATGAACCCCGACGAGGTCTATAACCGCTACAACCAGCTGGTGGGGCTCACCACAGTGTATGCCAAGGAGGCGGCGGACGGGGCGGCAAAGGGCCGCGTGCCGATGGTGTATCTTGGCCATGATTTGGCCGAATTGCTGGGCCGCGCGGTGAGCGTGCGCTATCTGCAGGGCAAGCTCAGCATAGTGGACGAGAGCACCCGCCTCATGCACATCCGCCATTACATGGAAGAGGAGGTGATGCGCCGCCAGCTCTTCGAGATCGCCATGGGCGAGAAAAATCTCGGCAAGAGGCGGCTGACGACGGACGGCCTGGACAGCAAGCGCATGCAGGAACTTCGCGAAGCGCTGGGCGTAGACAGGATACGCGCGCCCTTTGATTACTTCAAGCGCAGCGAGTGGGCTGCCCGCAACTACCTGACCGGCTACAACGCCAACATGCAGGGCTACTCGGTCGAGTCAGAGCGCAACAAGATTGAAATACTTCGCCAGGGGCTCGCCTTCGCCACGGGGCACGGGTATGAGACATTCTTCCGCAACTACTGGACGCAGGTGGAGCGCAACCAGCTCACTTATCTCACCATGAAGGAGATGGCGGCATTCTACCTCAAGGACGACTCGAGCGTTCCCAGATCCATGTCCGGCGCGATTGAGTGGAACGCCTCCACTTACGAGGCGTGGAAAAAGCGCGGCGTGACTTACGGGGACGTGCAGAAGGGCGTGTGGTTCATCGGCGGCGAGCGCGTGCTCACACCGCTCCCTTCCGGAGTCTACCGCGACG
>CAYIMK010000018.1:0-3613 GCA_964364595.1 Microcaldota archaeon
GGAGCCGCTCTGACAAGGCGACGTTCATGACGGAGCCGATGCAGGAGTTCTTCCTTGATATGGGGGGACTGGCGGATGCGGCTCTGGGGGAAGTGGATATGGCACGTTCTGTTTCATTCGAGCGCGAGGAGCTCAAAAAGCGCCTGCGCGCATTCGGGCTTGACGAGACGCACGTTGAGGAGATTTCCAACCTCTTCGCCAAAAAGAACCGCCACATGGATGTCGTGTCTTTCGTCATCCTGCTCGAGCGCTACGGCGTGGGCCGCTCCAACATCACCACCTTCCTCAAAGATGTCGGCATCGACGACTCCACCATCATCAACATATTCTCCAAGGCCGACTTCAAGCGCCTGGGCCTTGAGGGGCGCGACATCACGCAGGTGATTCTGGAAGAAGCCGGCACGGAGACCGGCACCGACACAACCGGCCTGCCGCCTGTCCGCTAAAAGGAGTGATTGCCAGCAGAAGAGAGGAGTGATTCCATGGTCGAAGTATGCATCATGTGCCATAACGAATTGAGCGGCGAGCGCGCGGCAGCCAGCGAGCGCGTGGCGGACACCGCCGTCATACGCGCGATTAGGCGCGTCAAGGCGCGCCTGAAGATGGCCACCAACAACACGCTCGTGGTCTGCTCCGGCTGCCTCGAGACGCACGCCAAGCGCCTCAAGTCCTATGAGCGCAAGATGATGATTCACGCCGCTCTGGCCGTCATCCTCATCGTCCTCATCATCCTCATCCCGATGCTGGCAGGCGCGTTCAACCCCGGCTCGATTCTGGTCGGCATCCTCATGGGCGGGCTCATCATCGCCCTGCCGCTGATGGACTACGTCCCGCCGCTGGCATCGGGCCGCGACGTGCTGGCGGAGATAAAAGCGCTCAACGGCCAGCGGGCCGTCGGCGCACCGTCGGCCAGCGGGCCGACAGTTGCCGCGCAGGCGCAGGCGGCCGCGCAGGCAACTGCTGCCGCACCTGTCCAAGCTCCTGCCGCAACAGGCGCGTACCCTGCGCCTTCCTCCAAGCAGGGCTTCTCCATTCCATTCTTCGGCCGCCCGGCCGGCGCAGGTTCATCTTCCGCCGCTTCGGCCCGGGCATCCGCATCAGCCGCTCCATCATCGCCTTCCGCTTCCGGGTCGTCAGCATCAGGCGCGCCGGCCGGCAGCGTGCCGCCGATTTGGTCATCGATGAAAGAATCGCGACCGTCGCTTTGGGGAAAAAAACCGACGCAGCCCCGCAAATCCGCGCCGGCGTCGTGGCATCCCTCCAACTCCCAGCCGTCCCATCATAAATCCAAACCCGCCCGCTCGCGGCGGCGATGAACATGGCCCTGCCAAACCAGTCCTCCGGTGGAATGTACGGCGCGCAGTACGGCGCCCAAGCGCAAGCTTCGGCGCCGGCCCAGCCGGCAGGCGCGGTCGCGGCTCCGGTGGTGCGGGGATTCCGCATCCTCGTGCGGCGCACCGGCACGCCCGAGCAGATGATGCAGGCATTCTCCAGTTTGTCGTTTTTGAAAATGGCGCAGGACGCGGCCGACCCGCAGACGTTGCTTGTTCTCAACATCGAGTCGCGGGACATTTCGGGCAACCCCTACCTGTTCTCAATCGCATATTTCCGGCGCAACGGAATCGACGTGCTCTACTCGGTTCTGCCCAACATGTCTCCAAAGGTGCGCAAGCTGGAGGTCATCAAGTATGTCTTCAACCTCCTCACGCTCTTGACCGAGCTGCAGGTGGTGGACATGCGCCACCTCTACCAGTTCCTCGAGTCGACGCTCTCGGACATGAACGAATACGTGAGCGGCGACTACCAGAAGCTCTTCTCCTCCTACGACAGTTTGCAGGGCGAGATGGCGGCCATGAAGAAGAAGGTGAAAGACCTCAGCGACGGGACCGAGGAGCTCTCAAAAGACAACTACGACCTCAAGGCCAGAAACGACGAGCTCACGCTGCGCCTCCAGTCATTGGAGCGTTATTCCGACTCGGTGCTGGCCGTCAAGATTCAGCAGTGGCTGGCCGAGCACAACGGCGAAATCAACCTCTCCGAATTCGCGAAAGTTCACGGGGTGAGCGAGGCGAGGGTGGAGCAGGTGCTCAACCAGATGGTGTCGGAAGGATATCTGGAGACCCGGACGTGAGCCTATGGCGCCACCGCCCGACCGATTTGGTTCGATCAAGATTGCCAAGAACGCCTACGCGTTCAACCTGCGCCGCCGCTTCACGCCCGTCTCGCATTTCGTCGTAAAGAAATCCAAGGCAACTTCTCCGCTCGCGCAGGCCATCGAGTCCATCCGCTCCCCCCCCAAAAGGCCGTTCGGCACCGGGGGCGCGAAAAGAGGACGCGGGGGCCAGCCGGCCGAGGCAGCCGGGCCGGGCGGAATCAAAGCCATGCTCTCGGCCATGGTCAAGACCACCGTGCTCATCGTCTTCCTCCTCATCCTCGCTTTCCTGTGGTTCTATCTGGGCGCGAACGCCCCGCGGGCAGCTCCGCCGGTTCCGCCCCAGCCCCATCCGTCCTTCTCCGGCTCGATTGACGTCCGCCCGCTGGCCGTCACCCTGCTAACTGCCGGCACCGAGTCGGCCATAAGCGCGCAGCCGTACGTGCAGTTCGATTACGTCCCCCATAACCTCTCGACCTTCTCGGTCGACGTGCGGATGTACTCCAGCCCGCCGTCGCGGCAGGTGTTCCTGCTGCGCTACCCGCGCAGGGGAGACGACATCTGGGGCGAGTTCCGCTCCTCGCTGCAGGCGAACCTGCACCGGCGCGGCTGGCTGATGAGCGAAATCAACCTCGAGGACCTCGGCGCCATGCCGGGCGGCAGCACGCTCCTTGTCCCGACCGGATTTCTCCCCAGCCCGCTGCTGGCCGGAGATGCGCGCCGCCGCATACCCGCAATCGACGAGCTCGCCGGCCGCGGCGTGAGCATCGTCTACATGGGCAGGCCGTTCGACAATGTGCTGGACGAGGGCGGGAGCGCCGGCACGCCGCGCGCCGCAGACGCGGCCGCGCTTGCCCGCCTTGGGCTCACTTTCAACCTGCTCACCCCGCCCGCCTCGAGCGCGCCTTTCCGCATGGGCGCGCCGCTCTACGGCGTCACCTCCAAGCGGCACGGGGCAAAGCCCTACTACGGCTCGGTGCAGGCCCTCTCCTACGACACCGGCTTCATCATCTTCGTGCCCCAGACGCTGGACGGCGGCTGGCCCAAATCGGGGCAGGCGGCAGGCGAGGACATCGCCATGCTCATCGCCGACGAGCCGTACAGGCCCGTGCTCTCCTACGCCGCCTGGTCGACCAACACCACGCTGCCCGATGCCGGGCGCATCAGTCTCTTTCCAGAGCCGGCCGTCTCCGCGCAGGAGGGCTACCTGCGCCTGCGCTTCAACATGAACGATTCCAACGGCCTCGGAGAGCAGCTGGTGATGGACTGGCCCGTCCGCAAGCAGGCGAGAGGCGACCTCTTCCTCGTGGGCAGCAGCGTGCTGGTTCCTGGATACCTCGGCGGCGGGCTGACGTACGTGGAGCTTCAGCCGCACGAGACCGACAACAGTTCGGTGAAACTCTATCTCGAGCTGGAGCAGAACGGCCAGATCGCCTTCCGCTACGTGCAGCCCGACGGCAG
>CAYIMK010000018.1:3623-9007 GCA_964364595.1 Microcaldota archaeon
GAGGCAGGCGCCACTTCCACCAGCGTGCCCACCACCGCGACGTTTTCCACCGACGCCCCGACAGGGCCCTACGTGCTGCGCCTGGTGGACCAGTACAACAAAATCTACGCCGCCACTCGCGTCTACGTCCCCAACCTTGCGGTCGCGGTCGCAACCGACCCCAAGACGAGGGTGCCGTACTCGTCCCGCATCCTGTTCGGCACCGGCGAATTCAATTTCGCCTTCTATGTGGACGGCGTGCAGAAGCAGGTTCCGGCCGTCAAGGTCAAGCTGCTCAAGCCCCCCTCGCCAATCGAGGGGCCGGAAGTCGAGTTCGACAACATCATGAACATCTCGTATCTGCTCAAGCGCGATTTCGGCCGCGGCAACTACACTTGGCGCTTCGACTTCGGCCATGACTATGCCCAGACGCTCACGCTGCGCTACGACGTGCGCGTGCAGTTCTGGGAAAAGCCCGAGGTCATGGCAATGGGCCTCATCGGCCTCATAGTCTTCGCCTTCGGCTTCTATGTAAGCAAGATGCGGCAGGAGAAGCTGCTCTTCGCCCTCGACATCCCCGACTTCCCGCCCCAGTCGGTCATCAAAATCAAGCTGCCCGCGCAATCCGTGCTGGGGCTTTTCGACTCCATCAACCGCGACTACGCGTGGGAGCGCATGCCTCTCAAGGCAGAGGAGCTCAAGAACGGGTTCCGCAAGGTCATATCGGGGGGCAAGCCGGTGATGATAAGCGACTACAACCTCTCGCGCCTGCTCGAGCAGCTGCACGCGCGCCATCTTGTGGAGGAGTCGGGCGGCTACTGGATGCCGGCCACATGGACAAAAACATCAATGCCGTCCGCTGCCAGTCCGGCATCTTCGGCCCAGCCAGCCGGCTTGGGGGCCGCCGCTTTTTCCTCCTCTCCTCCGCCTGCGCGCCGCCTCGCCACCTACCGCTACCTGCGCGACCTGTTCGTCACGCACGCGGTGCGCTTCTCCAAACTGCGCGCAGTCGCCAACTGCGACGTCAAGACGCTGATAGGGCAGGGTGAATACTACATCCACTTCTACGAGGGCGACGACGACGTCATCCTGCGGGCTCTTTTGACCGTGGAGCATGGCCGCACATGGATTCTTTTCTCCGACATGTACGAGCTGGAGCGCTTCGAGGACCGGCTGCACTCGGCCGCGCGGGCTCCGCTGGCTCTCAAGATGCATCTGGCCACCAAGCGCGCGCGGCTGTTCACCCTCGACGATTTGCCGCGGGTGCTCAAGAATCTGAAAGTGGAAGTGGGCTAGAAATGCTTATATATCCTAATTATGATAATATCATCACAACTAGGATATTGATGTTATGGAAGCAATTCAACTGCTCGCACAAAAAGGGGCGCGTTCTCTATTGGAAACTCTTCAAACTTATCCAAACAGACAGTTCAGCATCAATGAACTTTCAAAAACTTCACAGCTTCCATTTACTACTACTTGGAAACTTGTGGATAAATTCGAGAAAGCCCAGATTATATATGTTCGTTTGATTGGCAGAACCAGAGCCGTAGAATACAAAGAAAGTCCGTTTTCTAAGCTGGTTATCAGAATTCTCGACTTAAGCACGTCTCCTCAGGGGCTTTCAATATCCGACTTAAAACGGATTCTAAGGGCCAAACACGAAATAAAGGAAGCGTACCTATTTGGAAGTGTGGCCGCAAATAAAGAAAAATTAGAAAGTGATATTGATGTCGCCATCCTTGCTGGCCGGTCCATAGACGCGCCTTCCATGATGTCGACCATGCAAGAAAAGTATGGTGTGAAAGTTGTGCCTCTGGTATTCCGTTCTAAGGAAGAGTTTAGCAGTTTTCTGGCTGAAAAGAAAAAGGTGAAACTAGTATGACCGACACTCCAGAACGGGCAATCGGAGAAGCAGAAGAATGGATGCAGTCCGCCATAGACAAACTTCCCCGTGTCACACTCAATTCTCGAGCCGCCTGCGTCTGTTGCGGCGAAGCCATCCATGCCATCATCCGGGCGAATGACGCAGTTACCCTAAAATTCGACCAAAAAAAGACTACCAGACACGATGATGCGCCTATTCTCTTTTCCAACCTCATCGAACAAAACAAGCTTCCGGACGAAGACAAGCGTTTCCTTCCGCTGTTGCAACAAACAACCATGCACAAAAGCGGGGCCGACTACGGCAAAGAGACTTTTGGTCACAAGGAAGCCCAGTATTTCGTCAAAGAGGGGCAGGAGTTCATTGCCACTATGAAAAAGCGATTAGGGCCGCCAGCTTAGGCCATACCGGATTTAACTCAAATTCAATCCGCCTTTTTTCGTTTATCCCACCTTTTTGTAGACCTTAACAAGTTTTTTGGTGCATTTTTCAACCGAAAACTCCATCGCTTTCTTTCGCGCGGCCTTTGAATACGCGGCGCGGCGCTCCATTATTCTTTGCACGGCCATGACCGCTTCCTCCCCGTCATCGCCGAACAATTCGCCGTTCCTGCCCGGCTGCACCACTTCGGCCAGCGCGGTGCCCTCCATCACGGCCACCGGAGTTCCGCAGGCCATCGCCTCCAGCGCGGTGAGCCCCTGCGTCTCGAATTTGGAGGGCTGAATCACGCAGGCGGCGGAGCGATAGAGCTCGATGAGCTCGGCGTCCGGCACGCGGCCAAGCAAACGGACCGAATGGCCGATGGGGAGACGGCGCACCATCCCCTCAAGCTCGTGCCGGTAAGGCCCGTCGCCAGCGATGAGCAGGCGCAGGCGGGGCTCGTCGCGCTCCCATCTCTTCCACCCTTTAGTTTGCGCCAGCCCGAGCAAAAAGCCGAGATTCTTCTCCTTGGCGACGCGGCCCACAAACAAAATCGTTTTGTGCGCGGGATTTTTTTCCTGTCCCGCATTTTTTCCATTATTCATTTTTTCTTTTTCCCCTGCTCTTTCTTTTTTTGCATTCTTTTTCGCGGGGCAGAACTTTTGCGTATCCACCGGCGTGGGCAGCACGACGGAGCCGATCTGATGCTCGGCCAATCTCTTTTGCATGAACCGGCTCGGCGCGAGCACCTCGTCAAATGGGGAATAGAACCAGTGCAGGTAATTCCACAGCGCGCGCCCAGTCCAGGCGCGCAGGCGGGGCAGGGGCATGATGTAGTGCGTCGCCTCGGGCAGGAGCGTGTGGAACGTGCCGACCAGCGGCACGCCGAGGCGCCGGGCCGCGTCCCGCGCGGCGAGCCCCATCCTCACCATGGCGTGGCTGTGGACTATGTCGGGCCTGAACTTTTCAGCAGCCGCCGCCACTCCGGACGTGTGCAGCGGTATGCGGTACTGCGGATAGGCGGGGAAGGAAACTGACGCGGCGTAGGACACGCCGCTCTCGCGGTCGGAGCGGCGCGGAGGGGCGGGCGCGAAGATTTTGACCGTGTGCCCCCCTGCCCGAAGGCCGTCGCGGAACACGTCAACAGAGCGCACAACTCCGTCCATGGCGGGGCGGTAGGTGTCTGCGAAGAATGCAATGCGCATGGACCACTCAGCAGGCCGCCATCTTTTTAATCCTCGCCGCATAGGTCGCTCCCATGGGCTTTGCTCCTCGTCCGCTGTGCGGGCTGTTTGTCCTCCTTTTTCTCTCCGCCCTCCTCTTCCCCGCCATCGTCATCGTCAATTCGCTGGATTACCGCGACGTGCTCGCTGCGGCGGTCTATGCCAGCGCCGGGGGCCACACCTACGTCTTTGCCACCGACGCGTCGCAGGCCGTATTCATCTCCCATTACTATACGCTCTCGGCCGGCATCCCCATAATCTACCTAGAGGGCGGCCGCTCGGTGCTGGCCAACATGGCGGCGCTGCTGCGCGAATCGGGCGTGAAAAACCTCACCATCGTGCAGAACCGCACCATCCCCACTTGGGTGGCCGACCAGTTCCCCAAAAACCAGGCCATAGTCGTCGGCAGCCAGTACGGCCAGGACGCGCTCTCGGTCGCGCCCTATGCCGCCCTCACCCGCTCCCCCATATTCTTCGTCGACGAGCCCAGCACGGCCGGCCCGCTCGTGGACCGGCTTGTCTCGCGCGGCTATCTGCGCGTGCTGCTCTACGGCCCCATCGCTCACCAGCTGCCCGCCTCCAGCTTGGGCCGCCTGCAGAACCCCTGGACGATTGACACCGGCAGCCGCTACACCAATAACTTGCAGATTGCAGGCGAGTTCCTCAAGCTGAACCCAACATCGCAGGTCATGTTCCTCTCAGGGCACACGTTCGAGAAGTCGATGATTGACCGCCGCTACCCAATCGTGCTGGTGGGCAGCGCCGACGTGCCGGCTGAACTGCTTGACTTCATCGTCAGCCAGGGGGTTCGCACGGGCGTGGTGTTCTCCTCCGACGCGGGCATCGTGGACGGCGTGAGCCGCATCCGCATCCTGCGCCCCAACCTCTCCATCTTCATCAAGTTCGGCGAGGGCTTCCGCGTCGTCAACCAGACGCAGCCGCTCATGACGATGGCCCTGCCATCGCCCCAAATCGCGGGCATGCTCGACATCCTCAACGTCAGCTACAACATCCCGCAGAAGGTCTTCGAGCTGCAGGTGCGCAACCGCGGCGACCCCGTCTCGCTCACGGCCGAGGCCTCGAACTCGGAGGTCGGCTCTGCGACCTCCTCGCAAATCTCCATCGCCTCCGGCTCGACCACGACTTTGAGCATACCTCTCGACTCCACGCGCGCGATTGCGGGCCGCGTCATCCCTAACGTGTCCATCACCGTGCGCTACGGGGAGGACACGCGGCTTTTGGACAACATCGAGACCATCACGTTTTCGGACGTGCCTCTCTCCTACTACAACGACTCCACCTCGGTGTCGGTGACCGGCATCTCCTACTCTGACGAGCGCAAGGCGTTCATCGTGCAGCTGGAGGGCAACGGCTGGGTGGAGGGCAACGTGCGCTTCATCATCAACGAGCGGCCGATTTCGCTGCCATTCTCGGCGCACGTGCAGGGCAGCGCCAGCGTGGAGGTCAAGTACCTGCTCACCCCGGACGAGCAGAAATTCGTCAACGGCCTGCCGGCCGACTACTTCATGCGCATGGGCAGCCGGCCCGACATCCTCCTGCGCGAGTCGCGGGGGCAGGCGGGCGTGGCGCTGGTGTCGCAGCTGGGCGGCGTGCCGTCCGGATTGGGAAGCTTGGGCCTGGACCTGCCGTGGCCGGCGTTGTGCGGCGCGGCGGTCCTCGCAGTCGCGGTCGTGCTGGTGTTCCGCTTCGTGCTCCCGCACCGCAGCAATTTTGACTAAAAAATCATTGCGGGCGAAACCCTCAACCAGCCCCCCTCGGGCCGTCGGTGCGCCGCCGCGGGCGGGCGTGGTAAGCCCTTAAAATTCTACCGGCTACGGCGTTAAGCGAAAGTTTCGGACACCATTACGAGCCATTTT
>CAYIMK010000019.1:0-8965 GCA_964364595.1 Microcaldota archaeon
CTCGAATATGACGAACCGCTGGCGCTCGACTGCCCATTTGACGTCACATTCTACACATCAGAAAAGCCGGGCCTGTCAGGGCCGGTGAAAAAGGCGTGGGCCAACGGCGGCCAGCTGCATCTGGTCCTCAATCCTCTTGGCCCGTCCGAGGAAGTGTCGGTGAATTTCTCGGCCACGCAGGAGCCATTCCATCTGGCGCAGACCGGCTGCCTGCTGACGCTGGACAATAATCGGGCCGTGCTGCGGGCCAATTACACTCTCAAATCAGATTATTACTCCCCGTCCGTTGCTGTCAATATTCCGTGGGAATCGGCTGCCCCGCCCGGGAGCGCGCGGCTGCAGGCGCAGGGCCTGTGGACCGACGGCACGTTCATCTTCAATTCGGCTGATTCCAATTCAAATCCAACGGCCGATTGGGCTCTCTCGCCCGCCTATGCCCACTTCCTGCTCTCAAATCTTGCGGCTCCAACAAAGCCGGGCGAGCCGCCAGCGCCGCTGAATTTCATGGTGGAGCTGCGGCCGGCGGACGCGCCCATTCTCGACCGCCAATCCATGCAGGTTTCGCCGCTCGCCGCAGGCATGGTGGGGCTGCGCTACACTCTCTCGGCTGAAAACCTTCCGCCCTGTCCGCAGGCACAGGTGTCGATGACGGAAACTTCCGACCCCATCTCCAACCTATCCATCACTTCATCGGATGGCGGCGTGCAGGTGGTGCAATCCCCCCTTGCCGGCCGCCCCGAATGGTCGGTGCTGCTCGCCAACCGCCGCTCACCCGGTCAATTTGACCTGTCGGTGAGCTATGTCGCCTCCGACCCGGCCCGATGGGTTAACCTCTCCCTGCCTCTGATGCAGGCCGCCGCCTCCGAACGAAATGATGCAACCGCCCTCTCGCTTGCAGCTACGGCCAAGTCACAGGCCGATGCACAGGACTGGCCGGCCGCCATGCAGAC
Organism: Microcaldota archaeon; assembly: GCA_964364595.1. Lineage (GTDB taxonomy): Archaea > Micrarchaeota > Micrarchaeia > Anstonellales > Anstonellaceae > CAIXYX01. The sequence goes on from CAYIMK010000019.1 coordinate 951, forward strand.
GCTGGAGAAATTGCGCGCGTACTTGAACAAACTGCCGCCTGTGGTGCTCATAGACCCAAGCAGCCCGGATGCGCTGGCCTGGAACCAGTCGGCCGCCGGGGCGGGCTCGCTTCTGGCCGTACTGGCGGATTTCAGCGCGATTTTGCGCGCCTCCTCCTCCCGCCCGCCTTGGGCGCTGGATGTCATCATGTGGCGCAACGACCTCAACGCCTCGCTCCTGTCAAATTCGGACTTGGCGGCCCGGGGCCCGCTCAAATCAGCCACCACCAATCTGGAGAGCAAAGCGGCCGGCATCCGGCTCAAGATGGTGGACGAGGCAGGCAAGGACCTGCAGGCGCTCGACGCAAGATACAATTCATTCATGGCCGCATCCATCGACGACACCGACCGCCATTTCCTTGACGGGGCCGACCGCCATCTGCTGGATGCCAGCCAGGCAATCCGCAACGAGGACGGTTCAGCCGCGCTCGCCGCCCTGCTCGAAGCCCGCTCTTCTCTGGACCTCTACCAGTCCAGCTGGCAGGCGCAGGCGGAACAGCGGAGCGCGCAGCAGGATGCGCAGGCATCAGCTCTCGCCAGCGAGGCCGAAACGGCGCAGAGCGATTTGCAGGCCTATAGCGCGTCCATCGCCCCCCTCGATGCCTCCAAGATGCAGCCCCTGCTCAAAGCCGCCGAAGTGCCGGCTTGGCAGAAGAAGCTGCAGAACATCTCCTCCATCCCGCTCGCAGGCCCGGTTCCAAAAGGCGATCCTCTCAAAACGAAACTCGCTCTCTCCAAACGCGACGGCGCCCTCTCCTCTGCCCGCGCCACGCTCTCAACGCTGCACCAGACGCTCAACCAGAGCTACAAGTCGCTGGCCGGGGGCGCCAATGCCCAATACAGCCGGGCCGTCTCCTATGCGCAGGACGTGCGAGCAAATCCGGCGCTGGCCAACTCGCCAAAGGGGCAGAAGCTGGAGGAAGATTTGGCCCAATTGCAGGAGATGATGGATGCCCTGCGCTGGAGCGATGCCATCCCGCAGGCCGCGGCCATCATCTCTTCGGCGCAGGGCCTTTTGCAGACGGCGCCCCGCGCTGGAACAGAATTGCCGCTGCCCCTCATCGGCGCAACCGTTGTGCTGGCCGGCGGCATCGGCTATGTGCTGCTGGCGCGCAAGAAAACGCAGCCGAAAATCGGGCCCGCCGGCAGCTCCTCGGCCGGCGCCAGTCATTTCATGCATTCCTCTTCTCCATCCGCACCAGAATCACATGAAGGCAGGAAGCTCTCGCGCCAGGAATAAATAAAGAAAAAAGAAAAACAACAGACACAACACCGGCCCGCCCGAGCCAATCGAGGCCTCTTTGGAGGCCTCCCTCAAGGCCCAAGGCCTTGGGGGCACCGACGGCGGCACACCGCCGTCGATTGCGGTGCACCGTCGGCTCTCAAGAGCCGACGGTTGGGGCCTGGGCCGGCCCGAGCCGGCCCGTCTTTTTTCATTTTCATTTTTTCATTTTCTTTTTCCTATTTCTTTTTTCTCCCAGCCATCCGGCTTCTTAATCCTATTCTCCACTACCAATCCATGCGCCGCGCAGCCCAATCTTCGGTCGAATTCATGCTCCTCCTTGGCGTCCTGCTCGTCATCGCCCTCGTCATCATCTCCCTTCTCACCGTCTACACTCCTGCCATATCCGACCCGCGCATCCGCGCGTCGCAGTCTTATTGGGCCAGCAACGCACACCCCCTGCAGGTGCGCGATTTTTCCCTCGATTTCTATGTCTACGCGGCCCAGACAGCCGGCAACCTCACGCTCGTCATCCGCAACCCGACAAGGCAGGACATCACCATCCGTCAAATCAACATCACGCCCGGCAACTTCAGCTCCGTGTTTTATGCCAACGGCAGCTCGGCAGGCACGGACAATTCCCTTTCCGTGCTTTTCACACCCGGCGAAGAGGCCACGCTCATTGTCCAGCACCGCGAATCCGGCACCTCTGCTTACCGGCCCCCAAATATTGGTGAATTTTCCCTTGTTTTCAACTACAGCGCTGCCCTCGGGCCGGGCATTCAGAACGGTTCGATGCCTCTCGTGGTGGTCAACAAGTTGCATTGAATTCAGTCGTTCTTTTCCTTCTTTCAGTCACTTGACGAACCTCTTTACGCTCCTTTTTTAAACCCCAACCGCCCCATTTTGATATGGAAAAACTCCGTAATGAAATCGCCGGCGAGATCGCCCTTTCGGCCCATCCCGGCTCCACCATGAAGAAATGGCGCGAGATATTCGCCATCACCCAGACCGATTTGGCCGGGCATCTCGGCCTCTCCTGCTCCACCATCTCCGACTACGAGGGCAACCGGCGCAAGTCGCCGGGCACGGCCATCCTCCACCGCTTCGTGGACGCGCTCTTTGACATCGACAAGGCGCGCGGCAACCCCATCCTCTCCAAACTCGGACAAGGCGTGGAGAAAATCGAGCAATACTTCGAGACGCACGAGTTCGCCACGAGCATGACTGCCATCGACTTCGCCAAGCTCATCAACGCCAAGGTGGTGGCCAACGAGGAGCTGATGAAGGTCAAGAAGCTCTATGGCTACACGCTGATGGACTCGCTCAAGGTCATCCTCGAGATGCCGTTCAACCAGTTTCCCAAACTGTACGGCACAATGTCCGAGCGTGCATTCATTTTCACGCAAGTATCAACCGGCCGCTCGCCCATGGTGGTCATCCGCGTCACGCCAATGAAGCCGACGCTGGTGGTGCTGCACGGAGTGGACGAAGTGGACGCGCTTGCTCTGAAGATTGCCGAGCGCGAACAACTCCCGGTGCTGGTAACGAAAATGGATTTGCCGAAAATCCGCGAAGCTCTCAACAAATTGTGAGCATAAGAAATTGCATTCATTCATATGACCGATGGTAGATGCTATGACTTCACTGACCGGAATCGTGGGTTACGGCTCGTGCGTGCCGACTTTCCGCATCAAGGCGGAGGAAATCGCGCGCGTGTGGGGCGAGGAGCCCGAGCGCATCATCAAGGGACTTGGCGTCAAGGAGAAATCCGTGCCAGGTCTTGATGAGGATGCCGCTTCACTGGCCGTGGAAGCCGCGCGCAATGCGCTCTCGGTGGCCGACATCGAGCCATCTAAACTGGGCGCTGTTTATGTTGGCAGTGAATCACATCCTTATGCGGTCAAGCCGACCGCCACCATAGTCGCAGAAGCGATTGGAGCAACGCCCGAAGTGATGGCCGCTGATTTGGAATTTGCCTGCAAGGCAGGCACGGCCGGCATCCAAATCGGCATGGGGCTTGTTGCCTCCAACATGGTCGAATACGCGCTCGCAATTGGCACGGATACTTCGCAGGGCCGGCCAGGCGATGCGCTGGAATACACGGCCAGCGCTGGTGCGGCCGCGTTTATTGTTGGAAGGCAGAAAGAACAGATTCTCGCCAAACTCGAGGCCACCTATTCATTCACCACAGACACGCCCGACTTCTGGCGCCGCCAGCACGCGGAATTCCCCTCCCATGGCGGAAGGTTTACTGGAGAGCCCGCCTACTTCCGCCACGTGATGGGCGCAACGCAGGGGCTCTTTGAAAAAACCGGCATGACTGCCGCCGATTTCGATTACTTTGTCTTCCACCAGCCCAACGGCAAATTCCCACTTGAGGTGGCCAAGAAGATGGGCCTTGACCCCGAGAAAGTCAAGCCCGGCCTGCTCACTCCCATGATTGGGAACACCTATTCGGCCGCCTCGCCTCTTGGCTTGTGCGCCGTTCTGGACATCGCCAAACCCGGCCAGCGCATATTATTGACGAGTTTCGGTTCTGGTGCCGGCTCTGACTCGTTTGCCATCGAAACCACCGACGTCCTGCCCGCCGCCCGCGAGCGCGCGCCGCACAAACTGGCGTGGTATATGGGGCGCAAGATTTACCTTGACTATGGATTGTATGTAAAGCACAGGCGCAAACTCAAGAGCTTGTGAGCCCCTTTTCTTTCTTTTTGCGAAAAGAAAGAAAAGGCCCTCGGGTTCAAAAGAAAGAAAAATTGGTGAAACTTATGCGAAAGGTTGCTATTGTTGGAGTTGGAATGAGTAAATTCGGCGAGGACTGGAAGCGGGGTTTCCGCGACCTCATCCTCGAGGCCGGCCGCCGAGCTGTCGAGGACGCCAACCTGCACGGCGCCGAAATCGACGGCATGTACTGCGGCACCATGGCTCCGGGCCGCCTAATCGCGCAGGAGCACGCAGGCGCTCTTCTGGCCGACTGGATGGGCCTCAATCCCGTGCCCTCCACAAGAGTTGAAGCCGCGTGCGCCTCGGGCGGCGTGGCACTCCGCTCCGGCTTTTTGGCCGTCGCTTCCGGCCACCATGACTGCGTTGTGGTTGGCGGCGTGGAGAAGATGACTGACGTGCCCGGCGCCGACGTTGTCTCCGCCTTGGGCGGCGCAGGCGACCAGGAGTGGGAACTCTTCCCCGGTGCCACTTTCCCCGGCATCTACGCGCTCATGGCGCGCAGGCACATGCTCGAATACGGCACAACGGAGGAGCAGATGGCGGCCGTGGCTGTGAAAAACCACGAAAACGGCTCACATAACAAATACGCCCAGTTTCAGAACACCATCACGCTTGACACCGTGCTCAACTCCAAAGTGGTTGCATCGCCCCTCAAGGTGTTCGACTGCTCTCCGGTTACAGACGGCGCGGCCGCGCTGGTGCTCATGCCTCTTGACAAGGCAAAGGCGCATTCCGAGAAGCCAATCGAAATAGTGGCATCTGCGCAGGCATCCGACACTCTTGCTTTGCATGACCGCAAATCCCTCACATCCGTCTGGGCAACTGAAGTGGCCGCGAAAAAGGCCTACGAGATGGCCAAGGTCAAGCCAAAAGACATCAGCGTTGCCGAAGTGCACGACTGCTTCACCATTGCCGAAATTCTCGCGATTGAGGATTTGGGCTTTGTCAAGAAAGGCGAGGGCGGCAAGGCAACGGCAGAAGGCCGCACCGCGCTCAATTCCGATATCTCCATCAACACTTCTGGGGGCCTCAAGGCCTGCGGGCATCCGGTGGGGGCCACCGGCATCAAGCAGGCGGTGGAAATCACCTGGCAGCTGCGCGGCGAAGCCAACGGCCGGCAGGTGAAGGACGCCGAAGTGGGCCTTACTCATAATGTGGGCGGCTCGGGCGCCACGGCAGTGGTGCACATAATGAAACGCGCTTACTGACGCTAAGAATTGAACAATTGGTGATTATCATGGCTGAAAACATCGCAATCACATGGCGCCGCATTCCCGAGCGTTACCGCCTCGCGGGCACGCAATGCACTGCCTGCGGCGTCAAATTCTTCCCGCCCCGCAAATTCTGCACCGCGTGCAGGCGCAAGGGCAAAATCGAGTCCTTCTCCTTCTCGGGCAAGGGCTCCATCTATTCTTTCAGCGGCGTGCATTCGGCTCCGGCCGGACTCGAGCTGGAAGTGCCCTATGTGCTGGCCATCGTGCATCTGGCCGAAGGCCCGAAAGTGACGGCCCAAATCGTGGACTGCACCGAGGATGCCGTGAAAATCGGGGACAATGTGGAATTCGTGTTCCGCAAAATCCGCTCCGACGACCCGGAAGGGCTGATTCATTACGGGTACAAGTTCAGACTGGTGAAATAGCTTTAAATGGCCTGAATTTCATCATAACGCCATGACCCGTTATTCCGTCGTTCTCAAGGAGGATCCGCTCGACGGCGGCTACGTCGCCATCGTGCCCGAACTGCCAGGCTGCATCAGCGATGGCGACACCAAAAAGGAGGCGCTGGCCCACATCAGGGAAGCCGTCCAGCTTTACCTCGAAAGCGAGTAATACCATTTTTTATCCATTCCTGCCTATTTCTGTCTTATGTGGAAATCCATCGAAAAGCATTTTGCCCGCCGCTCAGCCGGCCGCCTCGTGGTGGAGGCATTTTTGCGCTACGGCCTCTCGGTGCATGCCGACGGCCAAATCTTCTGCGGCCCGTTCGAGATGGCGCCCGCCAAAATCGGCCGCTCGCTGAAGGTCGACCGCCGCGTGGTGATTGCGACGGCGAAACAGATTGCCTCGCATGAGGACCTTATTTCCATCTTCGCCAAGCTTGAGCCGCGCGCCTATGTGGGCGAGGCGGCATCCAAACTGGGCTTTGACACCATCGAGATTTCGGCCGACGCACACGCCTCCGGCATCGTGTCTGATGTGACTGGGGTGCTCTCGGAGCACAAGGTGACAATCCGCCAGGCAATTGCCGACGACCCCGACCTCTTTCCCGAGCCGAAGCTCTCCATAGTGGTTGACGGCCGCCTGCCGCTCAAGGCATTGCAGGCGTTAAGGAAGCTGCCGAGCGCGGAAAAGATAGCAATACACTAAAATAAGGCAAATTTATCGGGCGAACTTCGCGCCGGCGGCTCAGGCAAATTTCACTCCGCAGGACGGGCACTCGAACATGTAATAGTCAGCTTTGTGGCCGCAGCGCGGGCAGGCATACTGGGGCTTTGGCGGCGCGCCGCCACCGCCCGCCCCCGGCAAACCAATAGGAGTCTTGCATTTCTCGCATTCTTTCGCCCTTAGCGGGTTATCTGTCTTGCATTTCGGGCACTTCATGCGGAACATCGAATCGATGTGGGTGCCGCATTTGGGGCAGCGGTCCATGCTCAGGTTTATCCGCTCCTTGCAATCCGGGCAGTCCATCCACGAATCCGAGCCCGGCTTTGACATGCCGAACTGGCCGAGGAGCGATTCGAGCATTCCCATGCCGTTCTGGGGAACCGATGGGATAAAAACCATTCGGCCCCATTGGCCGTTCTGTGGTCCTGCCCGTTTCAATGGCTCCTCTCTACCAGCTGTTCTTTTCCTTCTCCGTTCTGGTCGATTCAGACATCGCCTTCTTTCTCATCACCCTCCTCCTCGCTTTCTTCCTCACTTACCGCTCCGGCGGCCCCGGAACCCCCAACGCCCGCACACGTCAGGCACACCTCGTGGCCGCGCTGCTGGCCGCCTTTGCCATCGCCATGTTTCTCAAGCCCCTCCTGGCAGTGCCGCGCCCCTGCACTCTGGGCTTGCCTGCCCTCGTGGCCTGCCCGCTGGATTATTCCATGCCGTCCATCCATTCGGCCATCGCCTTCACTCTCGCGCTCTGCTTTATTGGCCGCCGCCACTTCTGGCCTCTCATGGCATGGGCGCTGGCCGTCGCCTCTTCCCGCCTCTTCCTTGGCGTGCATGTGCCGCTCGACATCTTCGGCGCAATTGCATTGGCCGTCTTCGCAGTCGCATTGGCCGACCGCATCGTGCCCCAAGCGGCCGTCCTCCACCACCGCCGCCGGCTGAAGGCGGGGCACCAGCACCATGAGCTGAAGCGCAAGCTCATCCAAATCGCGTTCGGCCTAGCCGTGCTGGCGATTGCCTCTGCGTGGGGAATCCAGCCGGCCGCCCTCCTGGTGGCCGGCTGCCTCTTTATCGGCCTTGTCCTCTTCCATCTCAAGAGCACGGGCGTGCGCATCCCGCTCGTTGACCTGCTGCTCGTCCGCCTCGAGCGCGCCGATGCGCCCCCCGGCCTTGGCGCGCTGACTTTTGTCAGTGGCTTGTTGTTTTCGCTGACCATGCTCCCTCCCACGCTGGCGCTCACTTCGGTCCTTCTTCTCTCCCTTTCCGACTCGGTCGCCAGCCTGGCAGGCCGCGGAGCTCCGCACCGCCTGCCGCACAATCCTCAAAAAAGCTATGCCGGCTCCCTCGCATTCGTGCTGTTCGGCGTGCCGGCCTATCTGCTGGCCGGCCTGCCCGGAGTGTGGATGGTGCTGGCGGCCGCGGTGCTGGAATCGCTGCCCTTGAGTTTTGACGACAATCTGCTGATTCCGCTGAGCGGAATAGCCGTGATGCTGGCCGGCCTGCGCTAAAGATGAAGAAGAAAAAGAAAAAATAGAAAAACAAAAAGAAAAGACTCGCACGCGCCCGGCTCGAGCCAACCAACGGCCCCGCAGGGCCGTCCGCAAGGCGCCTTCAGGCGCCTTGGGGCACCGAAGCCTCTCGGGAGG
>CAYIMK010000020.1:0-2040 GCA_964364595.1 Microcaldota archaeon
ATCGGCCTCAACGCCGCCATGTCCTACCTCTTCCGCATGACATGGGAATCGCGCCCCCTGGGCATCGGCTACACGCTCGAGCCGCTGGCCGGCTTCCAGCAATTGCAGAACATCTTCCTTGTCGGCGTCAGCGGCTTCATGGTCTCGTTCCTGAGCTTAATCATCCAGATGCGCATCCTCGACTTCATGCTCGTGGCCGTGCCATTCTACTTCATGCCCCTGGGCCTTTTGCTGCGCGGGTTCTCGCCAACCCGCGAGTTCGGCGGCGCGCTGGTGGGCTTCTCCATCGCCTCGCTCTTCTTCTTCCCCATCATCCTCATGCTCAACGACCTCATCATCTATTCCAGTTTGGACGAGGTGACGCGCCAGTCGCCGGCCCTCAACGACAAGCTCTTTCCCAATTCCACGGCGGTGCTGACCATGCCGTCAGCCGTCGACCTGTCCGCATTTGACAGCGGCGACACCATAGGAAGCGCGGCCACCACCCAATTCGAGGTCACCACCATACTTGACCAGGCACAGGACCGCCTGGTGTTCGACAGCAAAACGACCGGCAAGCGCTATCTGGCGCGCTGGGAGGTGAGCGGCGCCACCAAGCAGACCGTCATCTACCAGCTCGATTTCCTCTTCGACCCCGCGCAGAGCGGCTTGCGCATCAACCTCAATTCCGGCCTCTACCAGGACCAGCTCGGCCCGAACGGCCAGCCGGTCGCGCGCACCGACTCGGTGACAAAAAAGAGCGTGTCATATTTCACCGACCCCGACCCGTCGGCCCCCAACGAGCCGATTTCGCCGGACAGCAAGAAGCTGGCCACCATGCTCTTCTGGCCTGCGGAGATGATGATGATATTCTCGGTGGCCTCCATACTCTTGCCCATCATCAACTTCCTCATCTACATCGAGATGGCGCGCACTCTCACGCGCATGTTCGGCGCGGAAATGGATTTAAGCAACCTCACGCGGATGATTTGACATGGCTTTCAGCGCAATCTCAGGATTTGCCGGCCCCATCTCGGCGCCCGACCTGTGGTCGGCCTTCTTCGGCCCGTCCGGGGGCTGGGCCGCGACCGTGCTGCTCATCGGGCTGATGGTCTTCTTCATCGTCACTCTGATCTACATGCTCGGCACGGCATTCCAGCTGCCGCACCTCAAGAGTTGGGCCAAGTCGGAATACATGCAGGTCATCATCACCTTTTTGCTCACCGCCGCCCTCATCGCCGCCTCGGCGCAGGTCTGGGGGCTCATGGTGAACTCGGTCAGCACGTTCTACAAAATATCCCATCCCGAGATGGCCGACCCGGGGCTCTATTACGAGCCGTTCAGCTTTGCCCAGAGCTTCATCAACACCACGCTCATCGGCTGCGAGAAGAACGTCTACATGACAATCTATCCGGTCAACTACTACTACCGCGTGGCCAGCCGCCTCACATCAGAGGGCATCGGCAACGACCCGGCGGGCGCCTGGTACACCTCGGCCTACACCGGCTTCTTCGAATATGTCACCGGCCACGTGCAGTACCTGCTGCTTTTGCACTACATCCAAATCCGGTTCCTCTCCATCATCAAATACGTCATGCCGCTTCTCATACAAATCGGCCTCGTGCTGCGGGTGTTTCCCCATAGCCGCGGCGCGGGCGGGCTTTTGATGGCAATCGGGTTCGGGTTCTTCATCATCTACCCCATCTCCATAGCCATGCTCATGACATTGCTGCCCTCGCCGTCGCATTCATTCTGCACGGGCTTCACCCCGCCGCCGCTCCTCGACATGTCCAGCGTGAGCTGCGTGCAGACGCCGGGCGACTTGATGCAGGTGAAGATGGACCTCGCCGCCTCGCAGAGCGCGACGGGCGGCCTCATCACGCAGCTCGAGACTTTCCTGCCGGTCTTCTATCTGCAGGGCATGTTCCTGCCGCTGGTGGCATTGATCATCACGTTCACCTTCATCCGGCAGACGGGCGCTCTGTTCGGAGCCGATTTGGCCGAGATAGGGAGAGGCCTGATAAAACTTATCTAAAATAAGACAACTGCATGGCTGAAAAC
>CAYIMK010000020.1:2140-8903 GCA_964364595.1 Microcaldota archaeon
ACCCGAACGGATGAAAACACCCGAACGGATGAAAACACCCGAACGGATGAAAACACCCGAACGGATGAAAACAACCGCATGGCATCGAGCAACTGCATGGGGGTAATCCTATGAACTTCCTGTCAATCCGCGAAACCAGCCCGGCCGCGCTGGAAGACATCCTCAACCTGGCCGTGGACGTCAAGCACAGCCGCATGCTGCATGCCCTCAGTTTGCTGGGCAAGACAGTCGTATTCCTCTTCGAGCGCCCCTCCACGCGCACGCGCGTGAGCTTCGACGTTGCCGTCAGCCAGATGGGCGGGCACGTAGTATCCTTGGACTTTCCCCAGACGCAGCTCTCGCGCGGCGAATCCATCTCAGACACTGGCAGGGTGCTGGGCCGCTACGCGGACTGCATAGTGGCGCGGCTGTTCAGCCAGGATGACCTCATCGAGATGGCCACGCGTGCCGGCGTGCCCGTGGTGAACGGCCTCACGGATGAAGAGCATCCCTGCCAGGCAATGGCCGATTTGCTCACCATGCGCGAGCATGGCAAGCTCAAGTCAGGCCGGCGCTTCTGCTTCATAGGCGACGCCTCGCGCAACATGGCCAATTCGCTCATGCTGGCTACGGCCAAGTCGGGCATGGACGTCACGCTCGTCTGCCCGCCATCGGCAAAGCCGCAGGAGCGCTTCTTGAAAGAGGCCCGCCCGTTTTCCGAAGTAAAGGTGGCGCACGACCCGGCCGCGGGCATAAGAGGGGCCGATGTTGTTTACACCGACGCGTGGGCCGAGCCGGGCCGCGAGAACGAGTCGGCCAGCAAACTGGGGGGCTTCGACGGCTTCCAGCTCAATGCCGCCCTCCTCAGTCATGCCGCGCCCGACGCCATCGTGATGCACCCGCTTCCCGCGCACCGCGGGCTTGAAATCACCTCGGAAGTGATGGACGGCCCGCAGTCGGCCATATGGGACCAGGCGGAGAATAGGATGCATGTTCAGAAGGCGATATTGCTCAGGCTTTTGCAGAAGGCGTAAACGGACGAAAGACGGGCATAGCTCCCGCCCGAACGAAAGCACGATGCTAAAAAGCCGCTCCCGGCAAGCAGTGGCCATGGACTCGAATAAAAAAACATTTTTCTTTTTTGGCCTTCTCGCGGGCTTGCTGCTTGCCGCCCTTCTCTTTGCGGGTTTCTATTTTCTTCTTCCATTACTTTCTTCCGCAGCCATCCTCCCCATTCCACCCGGCTGCAATCTTGTCCAGCCCATCTTCTCCCCCGGCACCTCCTCCGACCTTGTCTCCCTCATCCGCGAAGCCAAAGCCACCATCGACATCGAAATGTACGTATTCACAGATGACGCTCTTGCCCGCGAGCTGACCGCCGCCTCGCAGCGCGGCGTTTCAGTGCGCGTCATCCTAGAATCGCGCGTGAAATCATCAAGCCTTGACACCATCGCCAACGCTCTGCGCGCGGGCGGAGCGGACGTGCGCTGGGCCTCCGCCCAGTTCACGCTCACCCACAGCAAAGTGATGATTATCGACGGCCAAAAAGCGCTTGTCGGCTCAATCAATTTCTCCAAAAACGCGCAAAACAAAAACAGGGAAACCGCCGTCATCATCCAAGGGCCGGCCTTGGGCCCGCTCATCTCAACATTCGAAACCGACTGGAAAACAGCAACTCTTGCCCATCCGAATTAATTCTCTTTCCGAATCAGTTCTCTATTTTTTCTTCCTGTTTTTCATTTTTTTAGCGGCAGCCAGCCGGCTGGCTTTTTTCACCGCCTTCTCTTTTTCCGTCTCCACAATAGCGGTCTTGCCCCTCATCACGCGCTCTTTGCCCTGCGGAGGCAGCCCCAGCTCCACTATCCTGCCCTCTTTTCCAAATCTGCGCTGCGCAGCCAAACTATACGCCTTGAGGTAATTCGCAATCAGAATCTTCCAGTCGAACAGATGCATCAGCCGGTAAGAATCATCTTTGTACTGCTCGAGTTTCGAGTGGTGGGCGTAATAGACAAGTTCCAAAAAGTCGGCCAGTTCATCGACCGCCTTCTCCCCCTTCTCGTCGCCAAGATGCAGGATTTTCACGCCCCTGCCGGTCAAATCCACCTGCTCCTGCAAATAGCGCCCGAATCCGGCCGCATCGGTGGACACGGCCGCGTTTAATTTCAGCCCCGCCTCCAGCGGCGTGTAGCCGAACGGCTCGTATCTGCTTGGGAAGATTCCGATGTCCATGCCAGACACCACGTCATAATAGCTCATGTTCATCAGCCCGTCGTTTGGCCGCAAATAAGTCGGGTAGAAGAGCACCTTGACCGGGTCGCCTTCCGCGTTTCCCAATCCGGCCGCAACGCAGGCGCGTATGATTTCGTCGTTCGCATAAGCCAAATCGTAGAGGTTGATGTGCGGCTTGTCGCCGTCGCGCATGAATCCCGACTTCATGGTGTCCAAATCCACCCGCAGCGAGCCCTGCACTTCCCCGAGGCGGGCCTGCAGGTTGGGGTGGTGGTCCTTGTGCGCGCCCGGCGCGGCCTCCAGCACCTCCATGATTTTGTCCAGGAGCAGATAGTTCTTGATGACAGATATCTTGGGCCCGCGCACGGCCGAGGGGGCGAAGATGAATGCAAAGACCTGCCTGTCCTGCCTTTTACCCTTCTTCCTGATGCGCTCGTTGAGCTTGCCCATTGCGCGTATGTAAATGTCGAACCCCTTGTTGGTGAACTCGTAGCGGCCGGATATGAAGCACAGGAGCGCGTTGTCGTAGCGGGCAGTGTAATAGGGCGTGAAGCAGGCCTCGGCCAGCTGCAGCAGCTCGGAGCGCATGTATTCGGCGATGTCCCGCACCCTGGTCTCGGCCTCGGCCTCCTCGAAATCCATGCCGTTGAGCGTGACCACGTCCGCCTCCCGTCCTAAAATGTATTTCACTTCGGTTGCCACCGTTTCGGACACTGTGGTGAACACGTCCGCCTTTTTCGCTGCCGCCATCTCCAACTGGTGCTTGCCCTCCACCTTCAGCCGGTATGCCTCCGATATTTCGATGGGGTGGGCGGCCTTTGCGGCCGCCGCCATCACGTCCACGCCCCCGGCCGCCAACGAGCGGCCCAGCACGGTGGCGTGGGTGGTGAACACGGTCGCCAAAGGAAGGTTCTGCAAATTCGCATAGAGCAGCGCGCTGCCGCAAATCCATTCATGGAACTGGGCCACGATGGGCTGGCCGGCGTATGGCTTGCATTTCACCAGCTTTTCCAGCAGCATGCCGACCGCCCAGCCCCATGATGCGTTTTCGGCGAAATCATAGGACGACTCCATGAGCGAGTCGATTTCGTAGTGCTTCCACAAGAGGTATCTGACATAATTGACGCGCCTGTCGTGCTTTCTTGTGCCGTTGTCGTCATAAGAGACCGGCCGCTCTGCGAAATTGCGCGCCTCCACCAAAATGATGGGCGCGTCATGGCCCTGTATCCATCTGCCCCAGTGGCAGAATATGCCCTCGGCCGCCAGCTCGGAGAACGCCTTCTCCAGCTCCTTGGGGGCCGGGCCGTACCTTACGTCGTGCGCGCACTTCTCGTCGTAAAAGCCGATGAAGAGGTAATGGTCCGGGAAGGCGGAGCTGATGTAGCGGGACTTGCTCTGCAGCACGGTGTAGATGCCGCCGACCTTGCGGCCCGCTTCAGACGAGATTTCAAAGAGGAACGGCTGCATGATGGCTCAACGGATGGGGGATTTAAAAGAATGAGGTCTGGTCAGCTCGGAAGAAAACAAAGAAGAAAAAGAACAGAACAAAAACAAAAATAATCGGGCGGGCCTTCGAATGCCCGCCCCAGCGGGGCCGCTCGGGCGGCCCGCGTATTTTGTTTTTATTTCTTTTTCCTGACTGCCTGCGGAGAGACTGCCGGTCGTCCATCCGCCGTGCGCAAGAACGCGCTCACGCGGTTGACTGCCACGTCCACCACCTTGTAGCTCACCGCAATTCCGCCGGCAAACACCGTCCGCTCAATGGCTACGACCGGAATGAGCGCGAGCCAGATGCTCGGATTCGCAAACCCGGGCACGAAATAGAGCCACAGCACGCCACCCATGGCATGCTGGCTGAAGGTGGCGCCCAAAGCGCGCAGGTAAAGGTTGGACGGCAGAAGGGCCGCGATAATCGGAATCGTCCAGTAAAGGGCAAACAGCATGGCCGCCGTGCCGAAGATGGCCGGGTGGAAGATGAATAGGCCGATGGCCAGAAGAGGAAATCCGAACTGGAAGAATTGCACCAATTTTGTCTTTGTTCCATTTGTCTGCACGTTTTTCTTATATGCATAAAAGAACGCGCCCGCCGCAAGCGGAGGCAGGAGGCGCAGCATCGTTGCCCCGTCAAGAGGCATGCCCAAGACCAGCACGGCGGCCAGTTTTGCAATCAGCACGGCCGCCAGCCCGCTCCACAGGCCCAAAAAGGCGGCGGGCAGGGCGGAGAAGAAATCGAAGAGGGTGAAATGCTGCCCTGCCGGCCCCCACACTGTGGACACGTTCACCAGGTGCGCAGCCGTTCCGATGACAGCAAAGAGCAGAACGAAAGCAAGTACATTCTCTTCGGTTCGTTTGAACATCCCAACCCACCCCCAGGCCTGACAAATGCCTCTAACGACTTGAAAAAACGTAATTCAGGTGGGAAACCGATGTTTAAAACAGTTTAGCCGGCGCGGTCTTCGCACGTCTGCCCGGGCCGGCATCGCAGGCCGGCTCACGCCGCCCTATCTTTTCCTCGAGCTTTCCACCCTCTCCACCAGCAGCCGCGCAAGCCGCTCGGCATCGTCCCGCTCCAGGCCGTCGATGTGGGCCATGGGGCCGGAGGCCGAGGTGACGGTGGTAATCCACACATCCCACAAATCATAATACACGTCATACCAGTCCTGGTCGACATAAATGGACTGGATGTTGCGGTACGGCACCACAATCTCGCTCCAGCCAAACACTCCCTTGCGTATAATCAGCACCTGGCCGTTCTCGTCATAGAAATACTTCTTCATGTACAAATTCTCATACCACAAATGCACCGGCACGGAGATGGCATTTACTATGATGAAGAGGGCCAGCAGCCCGACAGCCACCAACGAGAACGGCTGCGGAATCAGGACAGAGGCCAGCAGCAGGACAAGGAATATCTGCACCCCGAAAATCCCCACCGACGCCACAGTCTTCTTGAGCGGCTTCTTGGGCGAGAGCGGCATGGAGGCGCGCAGGGGCGTCTTGCCTTGCGGATACTTCATCGTGGTGATGTCCAGCAGCTTGGCGCGCAGGGCATAGGCGTCTGCCAGTTTGAGGTGGGGAATGCGCTCGGTCTGCGTGGTTCCCGTCTCGCTGTTCCGGCTCACAACAGCGTCCCGCGAGCCGGTCTCGACATTGATTGTCGCCAGCCCCAAAAAGCTCTCGGCAAATCCACAATGGAGCCGGATATCCTGCATCTTCTCGTATCGGATGGTCTTCTTGAAGCGGGCGAACAGGCCGGTTTGAATGGTCAGCCCGTCCGGCCCCAAAGCGTATGAATAAACATGCTTCTCAATCAGCGCGCCAACCACTATACTGCCCAAAAGCAGGAGGTCAAGGCCGAAGATGATGCCCGCCAGCCATGCGGCCCCCTCTTCCATATTCAGCAGGCTTCCGGCCAGCAGGATGCCCAGAGCCAGCACGGCCAGAAATGCAAGCACGATGGCACCGCCCGCCAGCCCGCCCATAAGAAATTCGTTCGGATAGGGGTTGGTCATGACTTCCCCCGCATATCCCGAAATTTTTGCCTTCAGCGGCCTGTTCATCGGAGCCGCCGGGCCTGCTCGCGAGACTTTTTTCTCCGCGTGGCGGGCCTTCTCTATTTCAGCAGTGAGCATGTCGTGCATTGTCTTGGCGTCGGCGGCGTTGAGGGCGGTGAACATCGAGGATGAGGCTGACTGAAACGACATGGACTTGACCGTGAGTGTTCTGATGCCGACAAGCCTGCCCAGAAAAGTCTGTACAGAATCAATGTCCTGAACATTCTTGTAAAAGATGAGCGTCTCGGACGGCGTGAGCCAGCCGCGCCTGACATGGATTCCGTCGCTGCGCAGCGCGTAGATTTGCGAGTCGAATTCCTTTTTGGCATAAACCATCAAGACGCCAAGCGGCAGGATTCCCAGCACGGCCAGCGGGGCAGCCAGGCCCGGAGCCTGGAGAAGGGCCGGCAGCATGAACGGAAGCATGAAAAGCAGCATCAGGAGCATGCCTGCAACATCCACCCAATACCCTATCGGGTCTGGCCTGAAAACCGCCAGCTCGTGCGCCTCCTCCATCCTGGCGCCAGCCGCACCCGCCCATGCCTTGCCTGCGCTTTCCCCGCGTATATGGCCCATCAAATAGGCGCGCAGCGAATCAGTGGTTTCTTTGTCCATGCCGTCGATATGGGACAGGTTTCCGGAACTGAGCGAGGCCGACGAGAAGTGCAAGTCATAGAGCCCGAAAAAGCGGTCAAAAATATCCTGGTCAACATAAACGTCAGATATTTTCTCCAGCGGCAGGGTGATGGATTTTGGGAAAAACACCCCCTTCTTTATCTCCAGCCCCCGCTCGTTCAGGCCGTAGTCATAGACCTTGAAATATTCCTGCTGATAGCGGTAGACAAGCGCGCCAAACAGCGGGACCGCTATGAGGAAGAAGGCCAGCCCGCCCATAATCACCCCGGAAGGATTTTCAGCCGCAAGCTCGGCTAGAATGGAGGCGAAACCGCACAGTCCAAACAGACCGACAAACCAGATGGCGTAGACAACGGTGCTAATCG
>CAYIMK010000021.1:0-6562 GCA_964364595.1 Microcaldota archaeon
CCTCCCCAGTTTGAGGGTCTTCCTGACCCTCCCCCCACGCAATCAAAAGCGAACGGTTACATATCGGGTGTCCAATAGATACAACCGCAGGTATTTAATAGTATCGGGCATACGATAGATGTATGACGGGAAAGAAAAAGTCCTCTTCGTGCGCCCCCTGCTGCGACATGCGCGGCCTCTTGGGTTTTCTCATTCTCTTCCTCCTCTCCAAACGTCCCATGCACGGGCAGGCCCTGGCCGAGGAAATCGGCCACCGAAAAGGGGGCGAGAAGCCCTCCCCCGGCACCATTTATCCGGCCCTCAAAAGCTTGAAAGAGACGGGCTGGATTGGGGAGAAAAAAGAGGGCAAGACCATCGTCTATTCGCTCAGCGAAGAGGGGCGGGCGGCCCTCAAAATCGCCAAACAGCGCTTCTGCCAGATTTTCGTCGGCATCCACGAATAGAAGTCTGATGGGGCCAGACAGTCTAAGCAATGCCTACAGCAACTTCTTCACTTCTTCGGCCAATTTCTTCCCCTTTTCCGTGATTTGGTATACAACCTGTAAATTCTCATTTACTCCGATTGCCTTCTTTTGGATAAGGCCGTTCTTCGTCAAATCAGCCAGCCTGAGGCTTCTTAACCGGACAGACGGACATGCTTCGGCCAAGTCGGTGAATCTGGCCGGACCGTTTTGCAGCCTTTGGAGAATGTCCAAGACATTCTTGTTTGTCATAAGCCGGATGAGACGGAGCTTGCTTTCTACCATAGGAACCCGTCCATAGCGAGGGTTCCGGTATTGAAATTCTAATAGGGGAATAAGTATGTAAGAGAGTATAAAAGATTATACTTAGATATACATGCATGGAATTAGCTGTGATTCCGCTAAACGCCGCTCGTTTGGCAAAAGACCTCTGTGCTTCGGCGATAACCCCGCTTGAATGGGGGCTTGGCAGCCGCCTTCGTTATGCTTATTATCGCCCGCAGCTCAGGGGATGCGCGGGGTATTTTGCCAGTCATGGGGGCTTCTGCATCGCAGGGGCCGAATACGCCTCTATTGGAAAAGACTGCTCATTCGCCCGTGGCGCCTATATCGCGGCCAGAAACCGGATAGACATCGGGAATGGGGTTCTTGTCGGGCCTTATTCGTTGTTGAGTGATTCCGTCCACAGGTACGAGGACCCCGGCGTATCCATCTCTGAACAGGGATGCAGCAAAGGGAGCATCCGCATCGGGGATGACGTATGGATAGGCGCCCACGTGGTCATCTTGGACGGCGCAATAATCGGGAACGGGAGCGTGGTGGGCGCGCTCAGCCTCGTGAAAGGCCGTATTCCTCCAAATGAGGTGTGGGGCGGGGTTCCGGCTAGGTTCATCAAAAAGAGAGAAAAGAGCGATTGAAGAACGAGAGGGGAGATTGTGAGGTTATTTGATTTGCTGCTCGGTGGGCCGAAAAATGAGTATTGCATCTCCTGCGGCGCGAGCAGCGCAGAAACCGAACTTTATGGGCCCCCTCCATTGTGCGGAAAATGCATGGAAAAACGAATAACGCATCCTTATTGAAAGCCAAAGGGGGTTTGCCCGCAACGCCGCCCGGCTCGCAAGCGTATTAAAAACCCTTCTCGCATGAACTTCAATTACGTTTTCCCCAACGCTCATCATGCCGAGGTATGTATCATGGCTTCAAGCGCGCTGAAAGTCCTAGAGCCCGTATTCAAGTTCCTGCCCGAGGTCAAATCCCCGACAACCCCGCCGGGATTCAGCCAGAAGGTCACATGGACATTGCTGGCCCTGCTGCTCTTCTTCGCCATGTACAACGTGGCAGCTGTCGGCGTTGACAAGCGCTTTGTCGACCAGTCCGACTTCCTCCAGGTGGTCACCGCATCGAAGATGGGCTCGCTGCTCACGACCGGCATCGGCCCGATTGTGCTGGCCTCAATCTTCCTCCAGCTCTTCGTGGGCGCGAAAATCCTCAAAGTCGACCTAAAGGACCCTGAACAGAAATCCCAGTTCTACGGAACCCAGAAATTATTGGCCATCCTGCTCTGCATATTCGAAGCGTATATCTACGTCGTGGTCGGCAACCTGCCGCTGCAGCCCCTCTTCGGAAGCGAAGGTTATGTGAACAGTTTTGCTGGAGGCATCGCCACGATACAGACGCTGGCCGGCCAGACGATTCAGGTGCCAATGGCCCATGCAGTGGCCGGCGCGGCCTACACCCCCCTTACCATGTGGCTTGTGCTGGCGCAAATCGCGCTCGGCTCGCTCATCCTCCTCTTCCTCGACGAAGTGGTGTCAAAGCACGGGTTGGGCAGCGGCATTTCCCTGTTCATTGCGGCCGGTGTTGCGCTTGCAATCATCGGCGGCCTCGTACAGCTGGGCGGCATCGTGACCGGCATTTTGCAGGAAGGCGGGGCAGAGGTCATATCCAAGGCCATCATGGCCCTCTTCCCGCTCTTTGCCACGGTCATCGTGTTCCTTGTCGTGGTCTATGTGGAGGGCGCAAAAGTGGAAATCCCGCTTTCGTTCGATCGGGCCCGGGGCGTAGCCACCGGCTTCCCCATCAAACTGACTTATGTGAGCAACATTCCCGTCATATTGGCATTCGCCCTCATCGCCAACTTCCAGTTCGCCGCCGTGTTGATGAACGACGCGCACTGGTGCATCACCGGCGTGCCGGACGCCAATGCCGACGCGCTCAATTACTGCAAGGGCGGCATCGATTTCTTCAACCTCCTGGGCCGCACGTCGGGCGGCTCGCCGCCGCAGTTCGTGGACGGGTTCTTCTACCTGATATCGCCAGTATTCCGTCCGGCCATCGGACAGGACTACGGCGGGTTCGTGAGCCAGCTCTTCACCGCAACCACGCCGGCCCTGCACATCCCCGAGATGGCGCATGTTGTCATCTACATCCTCTTCCTCATGAGTGTGTGCGTGATTTTCGGCCAGTTCTGGGTTGAGACCACCGGCATGGGGCCGAAAGAGGTGGCCGAGCAGCTTGACGCGGCCGGCCTGCAAATCCCCGGCTACCGGCGCGACCCAAGAATCGTCACCAGCTTATTGGAGAAATACATTCCCCCCATAGTAGTCATCGGCTCGGCGTTCGTCGGACTGCTGGCCGGCCTGGCCGACCTTACGGGCGCGCTGGGCACGGGCACCGGCATTTTGCTGGCCGTGAGCATCCTCTACAGATTGTATCAGGACATCGAAAAGCAGCAGGTGTTCGAATCGAACGCTCTGGCCTCCAAGATATTTGGCAAGAGATAGATTGACGCGTGATGCTTGGGATGGGCCGGCATGGCCGGCTCTGGAAGTGATGAAATGATGATTGTGATGGGCTTGCCGGGTGCCGGAAAAAGCACCGTGCTGTCGGTCGCCAGGGAGGCGGGCTGGACGGTGCTCAATTACGGCGACTTGATGATGGAGGTCGCGAAAGAGAAAGGCATCGCCGACCGCGACAGCTTGCGCTAGCAGCCGGCCGAATTCCAGAAAAAAATCCAGGCCACAGTGGCCGGGAAGCTGGCGAAGGAAAAGCGGCGCAACATCATCCTCGACACCCATTGCTCCATCTCCACGCCGGGCGGCTATCTGCCCGGCCTGCCGCTCGCATCATTGCAGAAATGGCGGGTGGAGCGCCTCGTGCTGCTCACCGCCCCAATCGACGACGTGCTGGGGCGCCGCAAAAACGACACCGGCCGCGTGCGGGATGCCGAAACCCCCCAAGCGCTGGCAGAGCATGACCAGATGAACCGCGCGTATCTGGCCGCCTATTCTGCCCTCACCGGCGCGCCGGCCATCATTCTGGTCAATGCGAACGGAAAACTGGCCTGGGTGCAGGAGCGGTTCCGCGCATTGCTGGCCTTGGGCTGATTAGACGCGATATTTCGGTTGCTGATGAATATGGATAACCAGACCGCCATGTACGCAATTGCGCTCATCGGCAGCGCCTACGCCCTTGTCTCCACCGTCATCTACCAGAAGATTGGCAGTCCGAAAAGGATAAAGGAGATACAGGCGGAATCCAGCCGCCTTTCCAAGGAGATGAACCAGGCCATCAAGTCCAAGGACGACAAGCGCATCGACTCCATAAACAAGGAATACGAAAAGTTCATGCCCCAGATGGGCGAGATGATGATGCTCCAGTTCAAGCCCCTTATCATCGTCATCCCCCTCATCTTCATACTCACACCCGTCATCACGAGCGTGTTCGCCGGCTTCACCATTACGCTGCCATTCTACCTGCCGATTTTCCTGCAGAGATTCGACATGCTCCTCAACCTGAGTTTCCTGGGGGATTTCAACACCTTCCTCAACTGGCGCGCCCTCTTCGGCCCCATCGGCTGGTTCTGGATATGCGTGGTCTTCGCCGGGCTGGCCATATCCATTATAAACAGCCAATTGGATAAAAGAAACAGCCAAAAGAAAGAGGGGAAAAAGGAAGAAGGAACAGAAGAGGGCGGCAAGCCGGACAAGCCAAAAGAAAAAGAAATAAAGCCGGCAGACAAGCCAAAAGCGGCTGAACCCTCTCCGGCTTCGGAAGCCAAACGGCTTGCCGAAATGGCAAACTCATAAAAATCCAGCCCGCCAAATGAAGACATCATCTTTATCGAGGTGTACTTATGCCTATTCCGAAGAACCGCGCGCCCTCGGTGCGCAAGATAAAATACCGCGCCCCGTCCGGCGAGAGCCGCGTGCGCTACCGCCGCCGCGTCAAGGGCAAAGCCCACAGCTGCGCGCTCACGGGCGAGAAACTCACAGGCGTGCACTCGGTGCGCGGCCTCTCGGCCAGCAAGCACCGGCCCAACCGCCCCTTCGGCGGCCGCCTCAGCCCCGCCGCGAGCAGGCGCGTCATCATCTTCCGCAGCCGCCTGGCCTCGAACGCCATCACCATCGACGAAGTGCCGGTGGAGCTGCTGCCCTACATGCGCAAAAACGCCAAGAAGTGATGGCGAAAAAATGAAAGACGCCTCCAATTCGCAAAGGCCGAAAGCCGCGGGCCGTTCCAAGCCAGATGCTTCCGGCCGTGTCCCCCGTTTTCCCGGCTCGCAAATTGCCGGCTCATCTGACATCATCGCAATTTCTGGCTTGGCCGGCTCCGGGAAAAACACCGTCGGTGGCGTTGTCGCAAAGAAGCTGTCTTTCCGCAGCGTCGAGCCGACCTTCAAGACTCTGGCAGCCCGCGAGGGCATTTCTCTGATGCAATTTCAGGAGAAGGCGAAAAAAGACGCCAACATCGACAAGAAATTCGACGCCGCGCTCCAAGAGGAATGCGCCGGCGGCCAATGCGTGGTGGCGACGTGGCTGGGGCCGTGGATGGCTCCCGGCAAGCCCCTCCGCGTGTGGCTCGATGTAACCGAAGAAGTCAGGGCGAAACGGCTGGCAAACCGCGAAAATATCACGGTTGAGCAGGCCCGCGCCCATATCCACAAGCGCGACGCGGACAACCGCGGGCGTTATAAGAAAGTTTATGGAATAGACATATACGATCATGCGGGATTTGATTTGGTTCTGGACGCCTCGGCTTCGACGCCGGAGCGGCTGGCCGACGAAATAATCCAAGCTTACAAAATGAGGGGATAAAGACAGAAAACGGGGATACCCCCCACAAAGAGGTTGTTTGACATGAGCGCTATCAGTGTTGGCCGCGTTTGCATCAAGACCGCCGGCCGCGATGCCGGACAGAACTGCGTCATCACCAAGGTGATTGACGGCACCTTCGTGGAAATCAAGAGCCGCGCGCGCAAGAAGGCGCGCCGCTGCTCCATCCGCCACCTCGAGCCCACCGACGTCGTGGTGAGCTCGCCCGAGCAGTTCGGCGCGTAGAGGATGAACGAGTAATCACATGCTCGAATCTCTTCTTTCCATTTCCCCTTTTCTTTTTGCAGTCATCGCCGCCATAGGCATCGCCGCCTGGAGCATCCTCAGCCGGCGCGTCCTCAAGAACGAAAAGGACTTCATGGCCGTCGGCGGGCTCAACGAGATATTGGCCAGCGGAGTAATGCTGGCCCTCATACTGCTCATGGGCACGGACTTGGGCCCGGCACGCACAATCGATTTCTCCCGCATTCCGGCCATTGGCTGGCTCGCGCTGGCGGCCGCCTCCATCCTCTACACGGTGTTCGCTTTCCTCAATTACAAGGCGTTCCAGACCGTCGAGGCCACCGAGCGGGCCGTGGTGAGCCAGATACAGATTGGATGGGTTGTGCTTCTGGGCATTCTGCTCTTGGGCGAGCATCCCGGGTGGCCGCAACTCGCAGGCATCGTTCTCGTCGTGGCCGGCGCGCTCTTGTGCACTTACCGCAAGATCAAGCACCGCTGGGGGGTGCAGGGCGTGCAGCTCATAGCCATCGCCAGTCTGGTGTCAGGCACCGGCAGCCTGGCCGACAAGGTGGCGATTGGATATTTCCCCATCCTGCTCTATGCGCTCTGGCTGTTCGCTCTGCCGGCGCTGGTGGCGGTCGTGCTGATGGGCCGCTCGGCCATGCCGCGCATGCGCGGGGTGCTCCAACGCCATAGGAACGGGATGCTGCTGCTGGCCGTCGCCGGCACGCTGCCCTATGTCGCGCTCCTCCTCGCCCTGCAGCT
>CAYIMK010000021.1:6572-8768 GCA_964364595.1 Microcaldota archaeon
TCTCGCAGGTGGTGCCGCTGATTAACACAAATATCGTGCTCACTGCTCTTGGCGGAATGCTGCTTCTGGGAGAGCACGACGGCTGGCCGCAGAAAGTGCTGGGCGCCGTTCTGGCATTTGCCGGCGCTTGGATGCTGAGCGGATAGAAAAAGGGAAAGAAAAATCAGAGCCACTTGGATGGCGTTTTGAAGATAAAATGCTCATCGTCCCGGCTGATGGAATAGCGGTTGCCATTCTTGAGGTTCCGCTCCACATAATCGGCCAGAACGGCCGCCTCCACGATGGCACCGGTGTCGAGGAGCAAAAAGCCGACTTTGTGCATCATGGCCAACGGCTCGACGGCGGAGATGACCACCTTGGAGCGCACGTGCTGGATGAGGCCATCTGATTTGCCCCCTGAACCTATGAGCTCGGCCATGCCACCCACGTTGAGGCCGTCGCCGGGAGTGCCGCCGAGGTCGGTGACGACCTTGTCAGTCTGGCCCGAATGGCGGTGCATCACCATATGCTGCGGTGCGCCGTCTTTCATCAGGTAACCGACCAGGTCGTTGAACTGGCCGTGCTTGGAGGGTTCCATGAAATAAGCGTAATGAGAACCAAGGAATGCGTTGAAAGAATGGGGCGCATAGCGCGAATCATTGCTGATATTGGTCTCCAGGCGGGCGAGGAGGTCGCCCCCTTCTGGCGCGTATTTGTTCATCACCACCGCATCGTCGAAGAGGAGGGAGAGATGGGAGGGGTGGATGCCATTCTCCGAGCCGATATAGAGCACCCGGTCGCGCTGCTTGCACATTTGCAGGGTGATGCTGCGGAAAACGTCAATAATCACTTTTTCTTCGTTGGATGAATTGCGATAGAGGTCAAACAGTTTGTCGAAAAAGTCGGTGTTGGAGAAGGCGGGCGCGTCATAAGAGGCGTATTCTGGTCCGCTGCCGAACTTCTGGGTATTGATGCCTTTCTCTTTGAGCAGTTTGAGGAAGGCGGCATCCACCTTGACCAAAACCTCCTTGGAGGGAAGATTGGCGCGAGCGGAGCTGTCAAAGCGTTTCTCTAGGACTTTGGGTGCGGGTGTCATGGGTTGAATTGGTGTCTAAAACTATAAAAACAAAGAGGCCGGAATGGATATGATGAAAACAACGCCCCCGCCAGTCGAGGAACTGCTCGCCTGCTCATTCATCATCCTCGACAAGCCGCGCGGCCCCTCCTCGCACGAGGTTACGACCTATTTGCGCAAGCTCCTTGGCGTGAAAAAGGTCGGGCAGATGGGCACGCTGGACCCCAAAGTGTCGGGCGTGATAATTGTGGGGATTGGAAAGGCCGTGCGCCTCTTGCGGTTTGTGGACACCGAAAAAAAAACTTATGTCGGCGTTATGAGAACACGGAGAGCGCCAGAAAATCTCGACGAGATTCAATCGCAATTCGATAAATTCGTGGGCAAAATCACACAGGTGCCGCCCCGCGAGTCCGCCGTGGCCAAGCGGGCCCGACGACGAAAGGTTTATGAACTTAGGGCACGAGATATAGCCGTTAACACCACGCTATTTGAAGCCATCGTCGAGGCGGGCACCTATATCCGGGTGCTCTGCACCGAGGTTGGCAAGGCGTTTGGCGAAGGCAGGATGATTGAGCTGCGGCGTACCGCCGTCGGCTCTTTTGATGAGGCCGAAGCCGTCCGCTTAAGCGACATCGCCGACGCGGTGTGGCAATTCAAAGAGCATGGGAATGCAGTGCCGCTGCAGAAAATCCTGCTGCCGGCGCAAAAACTGCTCCACCTTCCCCGTCTGTATGTGACGGATGCTGCCGTGGACGCGATCGGCCGCGGGGCGCCTCTGGCGTCATCCGATGTGGCCGGCGCCGAGGCTGGCATTGAATCGGGAAGCTGGGTGCAGGTGAAGACGAAAAATGAACGGCTCGTCGCCATCGCACGAATCGAGAAGGGGCGAATATGCCCCAAAGTCGTGCTGGAGAACGCGGCCGGGCAAAAATGAAGATAATGGATTATACTCATGGGAGGGAAGCGAGCCGGGATCGCATAAGAGCTTTTCTTTTCTCTGCGGAGAAAAGAAAACCTCGGAAAAGAAAAGAACGATGCCGGCCGAAGAAACGCTAATGGCTCGTATCAACCCATCAATCCTCTTCAGAGGATTGATAACATGGACCGCCAGAAATCTATCGTCGGAGACGATTGGTGGGATT
>CAYIMK010000022.1:0-8445 GCA_964364595.1 Microcaldota archaeon
TGAGAAGGTGGTGAAAAGCTGCGCCAAGCACGGAGTCACCTGCTCGCTGTGCGGCCAGGCGCCCTCGGTCTACCCCGACTTCGCCGAGAAGCTGGTGGATTTTGGCATCACCTCCATCTCCGTCAACCCAGACGTGGTGGAGCGCACCCGCCGGCTCGTGGCCTCTGCGGAGAAGAAGGTCATCCTCAAGCGCCTGCTGTCTTTGCAGCAGAGCAGCGAGGCCGCGCACGGCGGGGTGGGCGGCGACGACTAATCTTTTATTCCCCTTTCGGGCCGTTTGACAATTTATGGCCCCATTTGAGCGAGGCATCATTTGAGCGAGGCATCCCATGGCAGCATCTGAAACACTCATCCGCCCAAGCCCGAAAGCATTCCTGCTGCGCAACTACGCATGGGCCGCAGCAGCCGTGCCGCTCCTGCTGCTGGCCGGCCTTTACATTCTGTTTGGTTCCAGCGGCCCGGACATCATCCTGCCTCTCGGCTCACTCCCTGTCATGCAGGTGGTGCTCGGCCTGTGGTCGCTGGCTGTCATCATCGCCGGTTTCGCGCTCATCCACACCCACCTGCACCAGCGCGTCTATCTGGCGCTAAGAAACGAGGAGCTGGTCTACGAATCCGGCATCCTCAACCACCACATCATCACCGTGCCTTTGCACATGATTACCGACTCGCAGGTCACCCGCATGTGGTTCGACCGCGTCATCGGCGTGTCCACCCTCAAAGTCAACACTTCGGGCGGCGCGGGCTATGAAATCACCGCAGTGGATTTCCCAGCCGAAGAAATCGCGCGCATGCACTCTGAACTGCTCAAGCTGGTCAACAAGCTGCCGAACAGCCTGTCTGACGATTTGGCGAGGGGCCCTGCCAAACCGAGTGGCGGGCCTGCGAAGAAATAGCCGCCTTTTTATACCTCCTTCGCCGTATTTTATCCATATGCAGCTTCTTGACCAGTTCTTTCTTTCATTCGGCACCCTTACAATCGTCGCCCTGTTCGGCGCCTTCTTGAGCAACCGCTGGCGCCAGCCAACAGTGGTCGGCCTGCTCATAGCAGGAATGGTTCTTGGCCCGCACGCCCTTGGCGTCGTGTCCGACAACGACTTCATCCAGCTATTTGCCGAGTTCGGGGCCGCCATGCTGCTCTTTTCCATCGGCGTCGAGTTCTCGCTTTCCAAAATACTTGGCTCCGGCATGCGCTCACTCCTCGTCGCCTCGGTAATACTGGGTGGCCTCTTCCTCACGGGCTACGAGATTGGCGTGATTCTTGGCCTGGATTACCTGCCATCGCTGGCACTGGCCGCCTGCCTCTCATTCTCGTCCACCACTATATTCGTGCGGCTCATGCAGCAGTACAAACTCATGGACGAGCCGCAGGTGCCCCTGCTCATCTCAGTGCTGGTTATCGAGGACATCGTGGCGGTCGCCTTCATGGCCTTCTTCTCCTCGCTCGGCGCCGAGACCTCGCAGAGCGGGCACGTGCCTTTATTCGACCTCCTGCTCTCGGTCCTCTTCTCGCTCGCCGTGATGGGCGTGGCCTATCTGGTGCTGCGCGCGCTGTTCAAGCGCCTGCGCCACCACATTATCTCATTCAAGAGCGAGGAGAACCTCATCCTCCTCTCCATGGGTCTGTGCGTGCTATTCGCCCTGCTCGCCTCCTCCATCGGCCTCTCGCCGTCAATCGGGGCATTTTTGGCAGGCAGCACAATGGCCGGCCTTTCCATCCGCGACGAGGTGGAGCGCCTCGTGGCGCCCTTCTCGCTCGCCTTCTCCTCTTTCTTCTTTATCTCAATCGGCCTTCTAATCTCGCCAGCGGTGCTGGCCGTGCAGTGGCCTGTGGTGCTGCTGGTGAGCGCCGGCTTCATGCTCGCCTCATTCGCGCTGGTGGCGCCCGCCATATTTTTGTCCGGCTATTCGGCCCGCCAGGCCGTGATGTCAGCCGCGGCCATGATGGTGGTGGGAGAGTTCTCGCTCCTCATGGCGCGTCAGGCCGATCCGCTGGTGTCGGGCTTTGCCCTTTTTACCATCCTCTCGGCCTCGATGATGATTACAACCGTGGTTTCATCGCTCCTGCTCTCGCGCGTCGATGCCGTCGCCGCCAGCATCCGCGTGGCGTGCAGCCGCAGCGGCCGCAGCCGCCTCTGCCGCCTGCGCGATTATACTGTGTCGGTGCTGGCAGAATTCGAGCAGGAAGGGGACCTGCGCTCCCGCGCGCGCTCCACCTTTGCCGCCCTGCGCCGCCACCTCACCCTCTTTGCCATCGTGGGCCTTGGCCTCTGGCTCTCCCGCCGCTGGCTGGGCACGAATGCTTTGCAGATTTCCGGCTATTCCATGCATCAGTCCACACTGGTTCTGGCGCTTGCAGTGATGGTCATGGTTCCGGCCCTGCTGGACGTGCTTGGAGAGCTTCGCCTGCTGGGCGGCGCGGTTTCGGCCGCATTCATCCGCAACCGCTTCGGCGAGGAGCGCGCGGCGCGGCGCATGGCGTTCGACTTCCTCCTCCTGACCGGGCTTGCGCTTCTGGTGCTGGTGCATCCGCTCGCCGTGGACCTTCTGATGCTGCCCAACATCGTGCACTGGTCGATTATCATCCCGATACTGGCCATGGTGCTGGTGGTATGCGACATGCTGTCCATGTTGCGTCTTTTAGTGGTGAATAAATCCGGCAGTGAGGGGGCGGAAGACCGCTAAACGCTTTGGAGTTTGTTTATATGAGAATATTGCTGCAATTCCCCCAAGGCCTCAAGGCCAAAGCCCTCGAAGAGTCGGCCCGCTACGAGAAGGAGGGCCACGAGGTCTTTCTCTCGGCCACCCCCTGCTGGGGCGCCTGCGATTTGGCGCTGGACGAGGCGCATAAAATCAAGGCCGGCAAGCTGGTGCATTACGGCCATGCGCAATTCGGCGACAAGGCAGTGAAGGCAGGCGGAGTGGAAATCGAATACAAGCTCTATCCGATTACGGTGGATTTGGGCGTGTTAAGTCAGGCCCTGCCGCTTCTCAAGCCATACAAAACACTTGGCCTCGTCACGACCGTTTCACATCTTCACCAATTGGATGACATGAAAAAAATCCTGCGCGATGGCGACAAGGGCCATTCGCACAAAATCATTACAACCCGCGGCGCAATGGCCATTCTCGAGGGACAAGTGCTGGGCTGTGATTCCTCGGCCGCCGACAAGCTGGCTGACAAAGTTGATGCCCTCGTCTATTTCGGCGGCGGCGAATTCCACCCGTTGGGCATCAAGTCGGACAAGCCGGTCTTCGCAATCAACCCCTACGCCCGCTCGGCCATGCAGATAAACGACCTGCTTTTGCGCAAGCGCAAGAAGGAGCAGGGCATGCTCATCGCCACCAGCCAGGCCAAGTCAATCGGCATTCTGGTGAGCACCAAATCCGGCCAGTTCAGCATCAAGGTGGCGGAAACGGCCAAAAAGAAACTGCTGGCCCTGGGCGTCCCGCATGTTTCGATTCTGGTCAGCGGCGAGTTTGATTTTACGTCTTTGCAGGATTTCAATTCCTTCGACGCCTACATCACCACCGCCTGCCCGCGCCTCGTGGACGATGCCGAGCGTGTGGAGAAACCGATTGTGAATCTTGCGCAATTACCACGGCTTCTTCAAATCATCAAGGAGACTTCTTAGAATTTCCGTTCCAGCTGTTCCCGTTTCCGGAGTTGTTTTTCTCCCATTCGGAAAAAGGAAGGATGAGGCCGGCCACCCCATTCGCCCGCCGAATCAGGTTTTGCAATTCGGCCAGATTGCCATAGCGGTTTTCGATGGCCTCAAGCAGCAAAGGGTCTTTGCGCCTGACGGCGGATTCATCCGCCCGGTAAAACCGTCCCTCCATGTCCTGGTAGAGTCGCAGGTAAAGGCCGCCCAAAATCGGCAGGCGCGCGTAGGTCCGGTTCTGGCTGGAATTGGAAACCAGGCACCACTCAGTTCCAACCTTCTCAATCCGGATTCGGTTATGGTTTGTGTGATGAAGGCCTGCGTCATACTCCCTCTTGATGGCCGGATTCACTTTGTCGGCGAATTCGGCAAAGAGCCGCACCCGTTCGGCTAATTTATGCGCTTTAGTTGCACTCATCCTCATGGCTTGGCCGTTCAGGAGGCGCGGCAGCGTCTCTTTATACCAGTCTTCTCCAGGATATGCCGCCGTGATGGCGTCAAACAGGTTCAGTCTGCCTAAAGGGACTTTTTTGAGGTATTGGGGGGTGAAGACCGCCCAATCATCCGGTCCGTCTGAGTGCTCGAACACGGGGCGCAAGTAAGATGTAAAACCGCGCTTAATCCTGTATTCGGCCTTTCCCCACATTTTCTTGGCGCCATTGGACTTGTTGAGTTTATACCGATTGCTCGAGCGGGTTTCGGCCTGCTTTTTGATGTAATCCGCCTCGCTCCATTTTTTCCCGACCGAGGAGGATATATTTTTTCGATTCTGGTCGTCCGCCATCCGGTTTTTAGCCCCCTTTACATTCGTCGCATGTTTGGCTGCAGATATGACCGCTTCAATCTCCTTTCGCGCATTGAGGGTTTTTTCGAACCAGCCGCTGTTGGCCAGCAGCCATGAAAGAATGCCGTCGTGCGAATACCATCTCGTGTTGCCGTATCTCTGTTCGTGATTGTAAACAAGTTGTGCGAACAAATGCCGGATTTCTTTCCCGGCGTTTTTCTCCATATGCTCTTTGCCCAGCATACTCGGGTTTGCCTTGACCTGCTCCAGGCCTATCGCGTATGTCTTGAACCTCTCGATTATGGAGCGCTCCTTGTCGCTCAAAGACGCGCACTGTTTGGCCAGAATCCCCTCAGTTGTAATTGACGGGGCCGGTGTCTGAACCCAAAGCCGGGGTGCTGAATCATATCTTGAAAAAGATGTTGCGCGTGCCGTCTCTTGGGTCAGATTCATCGATGTTTTATGGGGTGTTTAAGCATTATAAGCCATGGGCCGCTTAGTCCGCGCCAGCGGCCTTGCCCCGGAGTTTCCGGTGATAGCCGATAACGAACCTGTGTGCCTCGTCCCTTGCTCTTTGCAGCACATGCAGCGCCTCGTTGCGCTTGTCGAGGCGCAGCGGATGCAGCATCTCAAGGCCGTAAATCTCCTCATTCTCCTTGGCCAGCGAGTAGAGCGGAAGCTCCAGGCCAAGCTGGTCAAGCGCGTCTTTCGCCGCATGCAGCTGGCCCAGTCCGCCGTCAATCAGCACAAGGTCTGGCAGGGGCGTTCCCTCATCACGCAGGCGGCGGTAGCGGCGGAAGACTGCCTCCTTGATGGAGGCGAAATCGTCCTGCCCAACCACAGTGCGCATCCGAAACTTCCTATACTCGCTTTTTTTGGGTTTTGCATTCACCAGCTGCACCATCGAGGCGACAATCTGCTTGCCGGCCAGATTCGATATGTCAAAGCATTCAATTACCAGCGGAATGCGGTCCAAGTCAAGCTCTTTTTGCAAGAGCGCCAGCCCGGGGTCGGCCCCCGCGCTCTTTTCCGACAGCATGTTCTTCTCAATCAGGCGCATGAGGTCGGTTTTTGCCCCCCGCGTTGGCGCACGCTCGATGGAGAATGAATTGGAGCGCAGCCGCGCGAGGTGCTGCTCGAGCAGGGCCGCGTTCTGGGGCAAGCGGTTCACAAATACCCGCCGCGGTATCTCGTGCATCTCGTAAAACCTTTCCAGAAACGCCTCGAGCGGGTCCGCCTCCACATAACCGAATTCAAATTTGAGCCGGTCCCGAATGACGCCGTGCTTCATGCTCCACACCTGCGCCACTGCCCGGCCTCCCTCGTTCCACAGCACCACGTAATCCTCGTCCTTGTCTGTAGCAGAATCCATCTTGGAGCGGTTGGCTATTCCCCGCAGCGAGCGGACCGCATCCCGCAGGCGCATGGCCTTCTCGAAATTGTCGGCCGCCGCCTCGTCTTTCATTTTTTTCTCCAGCTCCTCAATATATTCCTCCATCCTCTCCGGATGGGCGACAATCTGCTCCGCCGCCTTCACTTCTTTTGCATAATCCTCTTGGCTGATTTTTCCTCCGCACGCGCCCGAGCAGTTGCCCAAGTGGTATTGCAGGCACAGGCGCTTGCCCACAGGCAAATTGCATGGCCGCAGGCCGAAGGTGTTGCGAATCAGGCGGATGACTCCGCCCGCGCCGGCCATGAACGGGCCGTACGCCCTGCCGGCCGGCCCCCTTATCTTGCCGTGCCTGTCTTTTCTCACCTTCAAGAGGCGCGGATAGGGCTCTTTGGTGAAAAGCGCGTATGCCAGCGGCGCGTTGTCCTTGAGGTCGACATTGTATTTCGGGTAATACTGCTTGATAAGATTGGATTCGAGGAGAAGGGCCTCTTCTTCCGAATCCATAATAATGAAATCAACCGAAGCAATACGGCGGACGAGGGCCGCCGTTTTCGGGGTCTGGTCCGGTTTGGCAAAGTAGCTTGTAACACGTTTTTTGAGGTCTTTTGCCTTCCCGATGTAAATTATCTGGCCGCTCTCGTCTTTGAACTGGTAGACGCCCGGCGAGTGGGGCAGGGGCCGCTCGCATGGAATCTCGGGCATAACCATACCATCCATACTGATTTTTAATATCTAAAAGCCCTATCCTGCCCATGGCAGGCGACAAACCGGTAGGCAAAGTCATCCCTTTTGGCACGGCTGCGGGAAAAGGCGACGGAAAACAGCTCAATCCGTTCCTCCACAAGATGGCCGAGCGCGTGCTCAAGCCCGTCGTCATCGGCGCGGCCGTCATCGTCGTCTCGCTGGCCACCCTCACTTATTCTGCTTCGGCCAAAACTCCGGCCAAGAAGGCGGGGGGCGGCGACATCACGCTCCAGTCCGACACGCTGGCCATTAAACCTTCTGTCAAGTCCACTCCTCTGCCGCCGGCAACCAACGCGGCCATACAAGAGGTTTTGAGCGAAATCTCGCAAGCCTACCCGGACGTGCTCAAGGCGTGGGCAGCCGGCCGGCAGCTCGACATAGGGGCCGAGTTCAAGCCGCTCGAGCTCAACCTCCAGTTGGTCAACCGGGCCAAATTCGACTCGCTCGAGTACACCGGCCGTTCGGTGATTTTCGACCCGGATGCGCAGGCCATTTTTATCAACGGCAATGCCCCGCTGGACAAGAGGGAGCTGGCAGTCGTGCTTTGTTCCATCTTCGGCTCCTACGGTGGTTTCGGGGAAGTCATGCCATTTCACGAGCTTGGCCTGGTTCCTTCCCTCATGGCCTACTCCATTTTGCCCCCGTCATCCGCCAAGTTCAAACCGCCGCCGGATGGCGGGCAGCAGCCGGTTTTGACCGACCGCGAGGCTGTTGCCCTCTGGTTCGCCCAGATTGCCGGAATCAAGGAATTCGTCAACGCCTATGGCCGCGGCGACGTCATCTTCGTGCGCAAGACATACGAGCAGAAGGCCGGCGCCGAAAGTTATAACGAGCTGATGAACATCGTATACCAATGGAAGGGTCCCGGTTCTCCCCTGCCAAATTCAACCACCATCCTGAACGCAATCTCCAGACGCATCCGCCAGTCGGCCAGGGACCAGATACTGCCATTGGCCGAGGCCTTGGGCTTCAAAGCCCAGCCGGTTCCTAAAGTCAGGTCAGTTCCTTGAGGGTTGCGCATGCTCCTTTTCCAGACTCAGCCCCTGCCATTCTTCCAATCCGCCTATCCACTCGGCCAGCTCTCACTCACGCCCCAGTACATGACGCAGGCCGTCCAAACCATCACCCCCCAGACTTACCTGACCGTGCTCAAGCCCCTGCTGGCCGCCCTGCAAAACCTTGGCGACGGGCAGAAAGCCGGTTTCGGCGACATTCTGCGCCAGGTGAACGCCTCTTTTCTGGACAACCCGATGGGTCGCACCGAGCTTCAACGGGCGTTCATGTACGAGCTGGCCACCGCGGTCTCCCCTGCATGGGTGGCGCGGGAAGCCAAGAGCGATTACACGGCCCTCAAGACCGAAGCAGACAAGAAGAAATTCCGGGAAAAGAACGGCTTCTACGATGCCAGAACAAAGCAGTACAAAATACAGGACGACAAATACAACAACTGCCGGCAGTACGTGCTGCGCAAATACTACGAATTCCTGAGCGAATTCCTCTCCCCTGAAGTGAAAGAGCGGCTGGGGCCGGACACCTTCACAATCCGCAGGAAGACCTTCCACGGCCGGCCAAGGTATTTCGACTATCAGGCCGCCATCCAGAACGCCCCTGTCAGATGCTTCTCGCAGTCCGCGTGGGACGGCATGAGCGCGACCGATAAGGAGCCTTACCTGACTGGCGAGGGCGGAGTGGCGCTTGTCGCTTATTCACTCCCCAGGAATTCCAAAAAAATCCTCGACTTCCTCCAAGCCGGCGATTTCGTCTCCACCAACCACAACATCAATACCGGCAATGGCCATGTCGGTGTCTATGACGGCGAAGGCCATGTTGCCAGCATCCACGCCCCTTTGAGCAGCTATACC
>CAYIMK010000023.1:0-2336 GCA_964364595.1 Microcaldota archaeon
GAAACAAGGGGAAAATCTATGAAACTATCGGCAGAGCTGAACAGATACAATTTTTACTATAAACCTAAAGGCACCAGTTACTACCGAGAGACTGGCCCAAATAACTTCCTCATTGTCTATGACGACCAAGTGAGGACAACAGGCGTCTTCGACGGCTCCACCCGCCCCTTCAAGGCCGGCTCCATATTCAACGGCGTGCAGCTCTACCCCAACCCGGCCAACGGAATGGTGAACCTGCGCTTTGACCTGAGCGGCAACAACGCGCAGGTGCGAGTCACGGATAAGTTGGGCGGGGAAGTTCTACCCGCGCAGACAGTACAGGGTGAGGGCCAGAAAGCCCTGCAACTGGATGTGAGCAACCTTTCAGCCGGCATCTACTACGTCAAGCTGCACGACAACCGCGGACAGCAGACCATCATGCCCCTTAGCGTGGTGAAATAGGGCCGTTTTTGGCCAATCTCTTCTTTTTCTCTTTCTTTTCTTACCTTTTTCACTTTATTTTCAATAGTCATCTTTTTCAGAAACACGTATGGGTAAATCCGCCGGAAAAGAGCATCCGCTAAGAGAATTTAAATATTGAAAAAACAGTCCAAAAACTTACTCGATGCTGATTTTCACGCGCACCGTGTCAGGCACCTTCACGCGCATGATTTGGCGCAGGGTGCGCTCGTCGCCCGCTACGTCAATCATCCTCTTGTGGATGCGCATCTCCCAGTGCTCGTATGTGTCCGAGCCGTCGCCGCAGGGCGTGCGCCGGGTCGAAATCTTCAAACGGCGGGTGGGCAGGTAGATGGGGCCGGCCAAATCCACTCCCGTGGTCTTGGCGATTTCCTCTATCTGGTGGCAGACGTCGTCCAGCTCCTTGGGGTTTTTGCCGATAAGTTTGATTCTTGCTTTGCTCATTTGTTCACCAATCCAAAATAAATAAAATTAAAAAAATAAAATGACGGCTTTAGGCCGTCTTCGGAGTTACCTCAAGCACCACGCCGGCGGCCACTGTCTGGCCCATGTCGCGGATGGCGAAGCGGCCCAGGGGCGGGAATGCCGAGAACTTCTCGACCACCACGGCCTTGAGCGGCTTGACCTTGATGATGGCCACGTCGCCGGTCTTGATGAAATCGGGGTTCTTCTGCATTGTCGCGCCTGTCTTGGGGTCCTTCTTCTCGAGGATTTCCACAATCGTGCAGGCGACCTGCGCCGTGTGGATGTGGAAGACGGGAGTGTACCCTTTTCCGATGGCCGTCGGGTGCTCGAGCACCACTATCTGGGCCGTGAATTCTGCCGCCACCGTGGGCGGGTTGTCGACCGGGCCGACCACCTCGCCGCGTTTGATGTCCTTCTTGTCAACGCCCTTGACGTTGAAGCCGACGTTGTCTCCGGGGACGGCCTGCTGCAACTCCTGGTGGTGCATCTCGATGCGCTTGCACTCGCCCTTCGCGCCCGAGGGCATGAACACGACGTTCATGTTGGGCTTGAGAATGCCCGTCTCAACACGGCCGACCGGCACCGTGCCGTGGCCCGTGATTGTGAAGGCGTCCTGAATGGGGAGGCGCAGCGGCTTGTCCGTGGGTTTGGGCGGAGCCACCAGCTTGTCGAAGCAGTCCAAGAGCGTCGGGCCCGCGTACCAGGGCATGTTGGCGCTCTTGACCTTGATGTTGTCTCCCGTGTATCCCGAGTAGGGGATGAAGGGGATGGCATCGGTCTTGTAGCCGATGTTCTTGAGTAGCGTTGTGAGGGCCACCTTGGTCTCGTCGTATTTGAGGTGGTCCCAGTTCACGGAGTCCATCTTGTTGATGCCAACAATCAGCTGGCCGATGCCCAGCACTTTGGCCAGGAAGGCGTGCTCCTTGGTCTGGGGCTGGATTCCTTCCTTGGCAGAGCACACCAGCACGCCGGCGTCGGCCTGCGAGGCGCCCGTAATCATGTTCTTGACGAAGTCCTTGTGGCCGGGGGCGTCGATGATGGTGAAGTAGAACTTGGCTGTCTCGAACTCCTTGTGCGAGAGCTCAATCGTCACTCCTCTCTCGCGCTCCTCCTTGAGGGTGTCCATGGAGAAGGCGAACTCGAATGTGGCCTTGCCGACCTTCTCGGCCTCCTCTTTCAGTTTGCGCAACTGCTGGTCGGTCATGGCGCCGGTCTCGTAAAGCACGCGGCCCACTGTCGTCGACTTGCCGTGGTCGACGTGTCCGATGAATATCAGGTTCAAGTGTTCTTTGTTTACCATCTTCCAATCCAAATCTTAGCTGCAAAACCCTTTTTTCCCTGGGAGATAAGGAATCTAACACCTCATCCAAATGAATTTTTAAAAGCTCACGGGTGGCTTGTTCATCTGGTTG
>CAYIMK010000023.1:2346-8360 GCA_964364595.1 Microcaldota archaeon
TTGTTTTGAGCTTATCCCCGCTTAACGCCGTCATTTCACGGCGGTTTAGGTAAGCCGATGTTGATTGGCTATGCCCTTTTGATTTTATAAAGGTTTGGTCGAGGAGGGCGGGAAATCCAGATGCGGCCGCGGATGCACATCCTCGAGATAAAGCTTGATGGCTTCTTGAATGTTTTTTCGGGCTTCGTCGAGCGTGTCCCCTTGTGAACAGCAACCCTTCAAAGACGGAACTTCGACCCAGTATCCGCCGTCTTTTTCGCGATGGAAAACTGGCTTGATTGTCAGCGGATTCGTTTTTGCTATAATCATTTCAAAAACCTATGATTCTTGGTGAGAAATTTACCGGCTTTCTGGGTTATTTTCCATTTACCCTTATCATAAACCTTGTATTCCTGTAACTCCGGGTGTTTTTTTCCCTTTCCAATTCTGAGTTTTCCATGCTTTCCATTCATGATTGTTTTTGGGAACACATATATGCGTTCGACTGAAAAATGCTCGTCATTCAATTCAACCGCAATAAAGTGATCGAACTTAAAATTAGAGAACGTCGACTCTGACCGCGTCTTTTCTTTTATTTGTATTTCTAGTATTTTACCATTTGGGAGTTTATATGTTGCATCTCGCCCCTTCGTACCCTGCTTCGGTTCCAACTCTAAGTTGAAGGTTTCTTTGACATAATGCTCGACAAATTCAGAGAATATTTGCTTCGGAGGCTTTCCACTTTGTATATTCCTCATGTAGCCCATATGCCAAAGCTTGTCCCGTATCTCTGCAATCTGGTTCATATAGCGAGAGGCCTTTTTTCGATTGTCTTTCTTGGTTTTCTTCATTCTTTCACCGGCTTGTCGTAGGAAAACAGCGCCTGCTCGCCCTTGCTCCTCTTGCCGCCGCCCATCAGCCCCTGCAGCACGCCAAGCGCGACAGCCAAATCTTTTGGCGAGATGACCAGCAGCGTGTCCGGGCCGGAGGAAGTCATTTCAACGACGTTGACATTCTGCAAAGCCAGATGAAGAAGTAAAGTGGCCAGCACACCTGATTCCGTCTCCATCCGCTCATCAGAATAAATGGTGATGAGCGCCAAATCTTCGGCCACCACCTTGGCGCTCTTGGGGATGTGTTCTGTTTCATCTGGGTCCACAAGGCTGATGATGCCGTTTTTTGAAGAGGAGACGGAAATGATTGGAATGCTGAGCGCCTTGGCCGACTGCACCACCGTGATGCCCGAGCGTATTTCGAAAGTCGAATCTTTCAGCACCTTGTTGTGGCCGAAGGGATTGAACTCGCCCAAATCAAGATGGCGCGAGCGCAGAAGCGCGGCGCGAAGCGCAGCCACCGGCCTCTTGCCGGAGGCAAATCCCTCTTCTTCCAGCCGCTTCGCCAGCGCCGTGTAATTCACCAGCCCCTCGCGCACCAGCCAGTGCATGAAGGGCTTCTGCTTGAGCCACAGGCGCACGAGGTTGGCGGCTTGGCGCGATGTTTTATTGGAAACAGGTTTTGACATAAGCGTATGAAAATGGGACAAAATAAAAAACGATGCTTATGTGCTGATTCAGGCCTTCTTTTTCTTGCCGAAATTCCCGCGCGGCTTGGCCACCTTGATGTGCGGGAACACTTTGCCCAGTGTTTCGGGCTCAAGGCAGGGGGCAAATCCGATTTCCTCCAGCAGTTTTTTCACAAAATAGCTCTCGGCAATCGGATAATGCGCCGGAGTCGGGCAGGCGGGCAGCAGGGCGGCCTTCACCTCGCCGGGCTTTAGCGAACCGAAGACCGCAGAGAGGTTGGCGAACGTGCGCCCCTTCTTGGCGACTTTCATCGCATACTCGTCTACCACGTCCGTCTTGATGCCGGTGTACTCATACGATTTGCGCACCATCGTCTTGTCGATGGAGGCCAGCGCGAGGGCGATTTCCTCCGGGAGCGTGTTCTCTATAATCAGCAGCTTCTTGACAACCATCCAGTCCTTGTGGCGGGCGGCGAACGCGACTTCATCGACAAATCCATCCATGGTACAACCTCTGCAAAGCATGAGTTGGTTGGCTTGTGGGCCTTGTGGTTTATAGCTTTATTTGGCCTCTCAAAAGGCAGGGTGTATGGCTGCTAATAGCAGATTGAAAAATAATTGAACAAAAACAAGCGGCGCCCGGGCGCCGGGCCGCGTCCGATGCGACGAAACTCCTTCCCCCAGATTCGGGCCGAATGTTCAAAAATTAACAAGATTTGATATAATCGTTCAATCTCCTAAAATCCGGGCAAAGCAGGCAAGCTTTTTTCTTTCGTGCAGAAAAGAAAAACCTCGGAACAGTCGGCGGCCCGCTGGCCGTTGGTGCCCCAAAGCGCCGAAGGCGCTTTGCGGAAAAGAAAGGGCATTTAGCCCCCGGAGAGATTTGAACTCTCGACCTCCTGTGAGCTTTTTGGCCTTGAGGGCCAAAAACCTCGGAAAAACCGCCAACCACAGCAACGCTCGAACGACACTTGGCCATTAGCCCCCGGAGAGATTTGAACTCTCGACCTCCTGTGAGCTTTTTGGCCTTGAGGGCCAAAAACCTCGGAAAAACCGCCAACCACAGCAACGCTCGAACGACACTTGGCCATTAGCCCCCGGAGAGATTTGAACTCTCGACCTCCTGTTTACAAGACAGGCGCTCTACCACTGAGCTACGAGGGCATGTGCATTTCACGTCGTATTCTTTCTTTTCCCCGAGGGCTTTTCTTTCCGCAGAAAGAAAAGGGCTCGCTACGAGGGCAAAGGTCGTCAAAGCTTTGGGCGCACCTTTTTATATATTCATAACTCCATCCAATCACTCATCATCCTTAGAGGTATTTTCATGGGCAAATTCGCTGAAGCCGACGCCATATTGGCCAAAATCGTCATCTGCCGCAAGTGCAAGAGCCGAAACAAGCTGGGCGTGGAGCACTGCCGCAAGTGCGGTTACAAGCACCTGCGCCCCAAGAAGCGCGTGAAGAAGTAGTTCAGTTTTTCATTCTTCGGCGTTTCCAATCTTTGGAGGTGTTTCTCTGAATCCGATGCAAACCATCGTCGTCCTGCCATCGCAGACGAGCAAATACTCCCTCATCAAGGCCGGTTCAAGCCGCTTTCTGGTGCTCGACGGCCACCTGCAGGGCCTCTATCTCGGCGAGCGCAAGGCCGCCGGCCAGAACGCCCCGACCGTCTACGTCGTCCATTCCTTGTCGCCGGATGAGGCGTCAAGAGTGGTGCGGCAATTCCATCAAGAGAACGCGAATCCAGGCAAATCTTCTTTCAGTCTCATCGACCCGCTGACTGAGTCGCAGTACGCCGCGCGCAATGCAGGGTATTAGCGGCCTGGAAATCTGGCTCTTTTTAATTTCTTATTTCTCTTCCCTATTTGAAAAGTTTCTTCAATCCGGCGAGTTTCCCAAAGAATCCGCCCAGCAATCTGCCGAGCATGCCCCTCACCCGCGAATAGAACGCCAGCTGCAGCTGAAGTTTCCTCAATTTCAGCCGGATTTGCCTTTTCTTCAGCAAATCCTGCTCCTTCACCATCATGCCGACGAGGCGCATGCGCTCAATCTGGCCGTCTTTCACCCGCCGGTCCAGCTCGTGCGCCAGCGCGGTCAGCCGCCTCTCGTCCACAGACAGGAGCGAGCGTTCGAACTGAGCGTTCTGCTCCTTTTGAAGAACAGCGCTCACCACCAGCGCGGGCCGGTTCTGCTCCAGCGCAGCATCGAGCGCCGTTTTGACATCCTGCTCGAGCTTCAATTGCGGGGCCGGCTCTTTTTTGGCCTCGCCAGCCATCTTCTCTTCCGGGCCCAGCGCAATCTCGCCGGGGGTTTTCTTGACCTCTTTTTTCTCCAGCCCTCTCTTTTCTTCCGCCTTCTGCCGCGCGCTCACCACTTCGGCAGGCAGAATCTTGTCAAGCTTGAGCATTTCCTTCGCGCGCACCAGTTCGGCTTCCTGGCGCTCCTTCTCCTTGAGCAGGTTCTCGAACGGCTCCGCCCGCGCCATCCGAGGGGCTTGGACGATTTGGCCGGCTGTCCCGGCCTCCATGCGCTGCCGTAACTGCTCGGGCTGCCCCCGCTCCTCCTTTTTCTCCATTTCCGCCCCGCCTTGCGGCGCAGCGAAACTGTCCTTCTCGCTTTTGCGGTGCTCGTCGTAAATCAGCTCGGCCTGTCCGACGCTGACCTGCTGCTGTCCGGTCTCTTCGTTGCGCGTGGTGAAGGCGAACTTCTCGACTTTCTTCACTTCCTGCCGAACATTCTGTTCAACAACGGCGTGCGCCGGCCCTGCGGCCGGTGTGTTCATCTTGGGAGGCGCCACCACCGGCACCTCTTCCACCGCCTTAACCGCAGTCTGAACCGGCGGCGGGGCCATTGCCTCCCTCACCTTCTCCCGCACGGCCGCCTGCGCCGAAACCGGATTCTGCCGCTTGTACAATCGTTCTTTCTGCTTCTCGCGCTCGCGCTTCTCTTCCTCGTTCTCGCGCTCCTGCGGCCTTAGAAGAACCGGTCCCGGTGACACGTCGGCACAGACGCGGACACGGATTATAATGGTTCGCCGTTCCAATCTTTCTCGCGGGGGTAGCAAAGCCTGGTCAAATGCGCAGGGCTTAGGACCCTGCTCCTTAGGGATTCATGGGTTCAAATCCCATCCCCCGCAAGGCTTTTTCTTTCTCTTCGCGAAGAGAAAGAAAAACCCTGGAAAAAGAAAGAGAAAAAAGAAACGCGTCGTTTTCGCAACCCTTATAAACTCCCGCCGCCTGCCAATTTCGGCGATATCATGCGGTCTTGGTTGCTCTTCAGCCTGCTCGTAGCGAGTCTCTTCATCTTCGGCTGCCTGGGTCCAAGCCCGGTGCAGCCATCCGAGCCCGCCATCACGCCTCCCGCGCCGGCCAACAACACCTCAGTCGCAGCGCCCGCGCCCGCAGTCCCATGCTCATCCGCAACCGGCCTGGCGGCAAACGACGAATGCTTCAAGGCATTGGCCAAAAGCCAATCCAATATCTCATTCTGCAGCCGCATCTTCTCGACCGATGCGCGCGACGACTGCATCTCCCCCTTCGTGTCAGCAGACTCGGGCCTGTGCGACCAGATGGTCAACAAGAACAAGCAGCAGGCCTGCTACGCGGCCGCGGCCCGCCAGCTCAATTCCAGTTCCTACTGCACGCGCTTGGTGGACAACGCCAGCCGCAAGCAGTGCTTCATCGACATCGCGCAGCCGTGCGACCTCGAGACGGACAATGACGCCAAGGGCCGCTGCCTCGCCGCCCTGAAATCGGATTACACCTACTGCGGCTCGGACGGATGCCTGTTCGACTACGCGCTCAGCCACTCTGAAGTGCGCGCGTGCGAGCGCATCAGCGCCGACCGGGCCCTGATGCTGGCCTGCCGTGCCGCGGTGAAACTCGACCCGTCCGCATGCACGGCCGACAACCTCTCCTCGCGCGCCGACTACTGCTACGAGCTGGCCGCCATAGCGCTCAACGACTCGGGCTGGTGCTCAATGGCCCAGCTCGGCAGCCCGTACGGCAACGACTGCTACTCGCACTTCGCAATCAAATCGGCCAATTCGTCCGGCTGCAAGATGACAACGCCCGAGACGGCGCGCGACCAGTGCTATCTGAACTACTCGGTGGCGCTCGACCAGCCGGACATATGCCAGAAGATAATCAACACTCTCAACCGGAACCGCTGCATCGTCTACACTGCCAAGGCCAACGGCGACCCGTCCGCCTGCAACGGCTTGGCGCACAGCGACCGCATCAGCTGCTACAACAACGTGATTACCGGCGTTGTGCCGCTGCGCGATGCCGCCTCCTGCGCGGCCATCTCCCAATCCGAGACGGACGTCTGGCAGCCCCGCTGCTTCACGGCGCTCGCCATCCAGAAACGCGACATCACCATCTGCTCGCAGATTGCGGACGACGGATACAGGGCCGCGTGCAAGGACAAAATGTCCTAAACTCCCCCCGTTTCTTTTTTCATCGCCAAGTCGGCAGAGAAATCAGCTTCGCCTTGCAGGCGAAGTCTCGGCAACT
>CAYIMK010000024.1:0-5793 GCA_964364595.1 Microcaldota archaeon
ACGCGGAGGTCGGCGATGCCGCCGGCCAGTTGCGCATGCTCGAGGCGGGGCTTTTGGAGGAAATCGCGAATCTGGCGACAATCGGCTACGCGCCGCCGGTGCTGGTCGGCGTCTATCTCTACATGAACGGGCAGACTGACTTCAAGCTCATCATATTCATGGCCGTCAGCTTCACGGTGGTGACCATGAAGATATTCGCCAAGGTGGCCTCCAGCCGCTATACGTACAGGCCGCTGGGCGGCGAGGAAGTGTATTCGTATCAGCCGCCGGTTGAGGAGACGAGCGAGCCGGGCGTATAGAGGATAAAAAAACTAAAACAAAAAATCCTCTCTTTTTTCGCGTT
This sequence comes from Microcaldota archaeon, assembly GCA_964364595.1. Taxonomy (GTDB): domain Archaea; phylum Micrarchaeota; class Micrarchaeia; order Anstonellales; family Anstonellaceae; genus CAIXYX01. The sequence goes on from CAYIMK010000024.1 coordinate 344, forward strand.
TTTTTGGTTTATTTGCCTATCGGCTGATGCGCTGTATCTTTTTGTGCAAAAAGAGCTAATTGAATACAAAGAGGCACAAATATTTATATTAAAAGGCCAGTCTCATAGAAGCGGTGAGAAAGATGGACAATTTTATCGCTAATGCAAGGACTGCGAATGCCGGGACTGCGAATGACACGGCTGCGAAGACGGCCCTCATCGCCTCCATTCGTAGACCCGGAGGGCAGGGCGGATTTTTCCGCCTGATTACCAATCCGCAGTTCTACGAAGAGCAGGTTGGGCGGGGCGGAGGAAATTCGGTGCAAAGCGTCAACGACCGCGGATTCGTGGCCGTGAAAGAATATGCCGAGCGGGTGCTGCTGGGGGCGGAAGGCAAGCCGTACTGTCCCTTCGTGAAAGCGATTCATGCGAACAACAGCTATGTGGTGAGAGAATACCATACAGGGGCGGACTCGGTGGATTTCAGAGGCATATTCGGCGCGCTGGCGGCCGGCTTCAAGAGTATTTCCACATTTTATAAGAACGCGCCGGTGGCCAAAGCCGACCTCACCATCGTGATTGGCGCATTCTGCGGCCCCGGCTGCGGCACGCCGCAGTTCCATTTCAAGCTTGACCAGGCCCATGCAAAGGCGAAGGAGGCGGTGCGCGGGATGGGCCTGATGATTGGCATCATGGGGCCGCATCATCCGCTTGGCGGACGGGAGGGCGGAAACGAGCCGATGTTTATCTGCGACGTGCCGATTGTGGTGATTCGGCGCATGCACCCCACCGACCACACGTTCATGTCAAGCGAACAGTCGAAAAACTCGTACCGACAATATTATGGAGAGCGGCTGGGAACGTAGAGAAAAATAGAACTAGAACTCTATTCTTTTCGCTCCCATGAAATCCTGCAGGGGGCTTGGGGGCGAGACTCAGACGCTCTCCTCCATCGGCAACTGCCTCTTGAGCATGAGATAGTAGGCTATCATGGGCGCCTCAATCAGATCATAGTGGCCCCTACTGACTGCCTTGAGCACCTTGTGCTTGACCAGCCGTCCGATATATTGAGCCTGGACTCCCAGCAGGTTCAAATCTGTGCTTCTGAATTTCAGTTGGTTGCTGCGGCCAATCCGGTAGAACGAAACCACGTCCTGATCCGAGGCTTCCCGAAGCTTGTTGTCCAGCCATGGCCGGGCGATGTCCAGAGCCGCTTTCAGGCAGGACTGGACGCGTTTCTCGTCGATGGGCTCGCCGGTGCGGTAGCTGGCGTTGGCAAGGCATTTGACAAGGAAAGGATATCCCTTGGTATAGCGCTGAACAGCTATTACGCCACTCTGGGCCCATTGCACGTCAGGCATTCCCCGGATGGGTTTTTGCAGCACCTCGCGCGTTTCATCAAGGTCAAAACTGCTGATATTGAAGCTGGCTCCGGAAAAGATGCGCGCCACGGGGGAGTATTGGTCTATCATGCGCTGTTCCAGTTCGGTGCTGCCGGCGATAGTCAGCAAGACTGGGACTTGTTTTTGCTCTTCGACGATGGTTTTGAGTTCGCCAATGGCCTCCGGTGAAAGAGAATCGGCATCATCAACCGCAACAAAAACCAAGCTGGCGCCGCTCATCCGATTGAGCAGGTCCTTCCATTTTTGATGGGGGCTCTTGTCATGTTCGGCCTGGGTGAGACCAAACGTAATGCCGCCGGGAACGCCAATCGAGCGGAGCAGGTCCTTTAGGCCGGCAATCTTTTCAGCGAGAGATTGCTTCTTTGAGATGTCCTCCAGCAGGCTCTCAGTGATAAGCTTGTAGAGTTCGGAGTCGGAAGTTGTCTTGGCCAGCCGGCAGCTGGCGACGAATGCACCGCCGGGAATGGCGGCTTTTTCCGTTTCGACGATGCTGATGAGCTTGCGGACGAGAGAGCTTTTCCCAACACCTCTAAAGCCCTGGATGAGGATGCCCCCGGAACGCCGAAGCACGGAAGCGCTGTCTATTTGCTCATGGACGGTTTGCAGAATGGCCTTTCGCCCGCCGAACTCTTCGGGTTCGGCCGGTGTTCGGGGATCGTATGGATTGACCATGGTATATTTTCGTATATAAAGGTATATATAAGTTTCTATACGACGATGCTGGAACTAGAACTCTATCCGTTCGCAGCCCATGAAATCCTGCAGTGCTTTTGGAATGGCCACGCCTCTCTCGTCCTGGAAATTCTCCAGGATGGCCACCAGCGTGCGGCCCACGGCAAGACCGGAGCCGTTGAGCGTGTGCACAAATTCGTTCTTGCCGTCCCGCCTGAATTTTATTTGTGCCCGCCTTGCCTGAAAGTCGGTGCAATTCGAGCAGGAGGAGATTTCGCGGTAGGTGTCCTGCGAAGGCAGCCACACCTCGACGTCATAGGTCTTGGCCGAGGCAAAGCCCATGTCACCGGTGCATAAGACACGCGTGCGGAAAGGCAGGGAGAGGCCGGAGAGGATGCGCTCCGCATCGGCCGTGAGGGTCTCCAGCTCATCGAATGAATTCTCGGGCAGGCAGAATTTCACCAGCTCCACTTTCATGAACTGGTGCTGGCGAATCAGCCCCTTGATGTCCTTCTGGTAATTGCCGGCCTCGGAGCGGAAGCAGGGCGTGAGCGAGCAGTAGCGCAGGGGCAGGGCCGTTTCCTCCAGCACCTCGCCGGCATGCAAATTCGTGAGCGGCACCTCGGCAGTTGGGATGAGCCACAAGTCTGAATTTTCGAGCTTGTACAAATCTCCGGAGAATTTCGGCAGCTGCCCAGTGCCGGTCAGGGCCTTGGTGTTCACCAGATATGGCACCGCCACTTCGGTGTAGCCGTGCATGATATGGGTTTGGAGCATGTAATATTCGATGGCGCGCTCGAGGCGGGCGACGGCGCCCCACAGCACCGTGAAGCGCGAGCCGGAAAGCTTCACGCCACGCTCGAAGTCGAGAAGTTTTGGCAAAAGCTCGTAGTGCGGCTTGATGTCCAAATAGTCTTTCGTGGGTTGCCCGACGCGGCGCACTTCCTTGTTGCCGTGCTCGTCCTTGCCTTCCGGCACGCTCACGTGCGGCGCGTTGGGCACGGTGAGCAGAATGGATTCCATCTTCTGCTCGGAGAGGGTTAATTCGATGTCGAGCGCCTTGATGCGGTCGCTCAGCTCGCCGGTCTTGGTGATGATGGGCTTGACGTTCTGCCCCGCCTTCTTGGCGGCGTTGATTTCCATGCTCAATTTGTTGCGAGCGGCCTTGAGCTCGTCGGCCTCTTTTTTCAGCTTGCGCCAGTCCACGTCCAGCTGCACGATTTCGTCGATGGGCGCGGTTGCGGCGTTCCGCTTCTTGAGGGCGAGCCGGAACGGCTCAGGGTCTGTGCGGATGGCCTTCAAATCGAGCATGAATCACACCTGCGCGTTCAGCTTCTGCTTCAATTGTGATATTAAATCCTCGCCTATGCGCCCCTGCGCCTCAAAGGTGGAGGCGGCTATGTGGGGCGTGAGCAGCACATTGTCCAGTTTTGTCAGGGAGCCGGCGTAAGGCTCGGCTGAATAAACATCAAGCGCCGCGCCCGCCAGATGGCCGGATTTGAGCGCGGAGACGAGGGCAGCCTCGTCGATGAGAAACCCGCGCGCCGTATTAATCACATAGCTGCCGTTTTTCATTTTGGCGATGCGGGCTGCATTCAGAATCGCAGGGCTGCCGACCGGCAAGGATGCGTGCAAAGAAACGATGTCGGCGTGCGGGAGCATCTCGTCCGCGCTCGCGTAATAGGGGTAAGGAACGTCGGAAGCTTTTTTCGGGTCGGTGTAGACAACGCGCATGCCCAAAGAGATTGCTTTGGCCGCCACGAGCCGGCCGATGCGGCCCATGCCGATAAGCCCAAGCGTCTTGCCAGAAATTTCCTGTCCTGTGGAGTTTTTCTTGTCCCATACGCCTGCCTTCATCTGGGCGTGGGCATGGCCGACCTTGCGCAGGAGGCAAATCATCATGCCGACGACCAGTTCGGCCACCGCGTTGGAGGAGGCGCCGGGCGTGTTGAGCACCTCGATAGAGCGTGCGTCGCAGGCGGCCTTGTCCACATTATCAAGGCCGACGCCGGCCCGCGCCACGATTTTGAGGTGAGGGGCGGCGGAGATTAGGTCGGCCGTCACTTTTGTGGCAGAGCGCACGATAAGCACGTCGGCGTCGGCAAGCTCGCCTTTCAGGTCCGCGGGCTGGAGCGCCACTTCACCAAGAGTGCGCAATTTCTCCACAACTTCCTTTTCCATCGCGTCGGCGATGACGATTTTTGAAGATGAAGGCATGACGAATCCCCCGTACGCGTCTGTTGGGCCGATTTCCCTGCCAGATTTTATAATCAAACCCGTCTGCGGCCGGCTCAGTGGTTCCGAACATCTTTTGCAACAAGAATCTGCGGCACTGGCCCGGGCCCGCGCGCTCGCACGGAAACACAACCTTTTTCATAAGTCGGCCGCCCGAGCGGCCGAACCCCGTTTGTTTTTGGATTTGTTGCTGTTTATGGCCGAGGACTTTCGGAATTACTGTGGCTGGCAGTGCCGGCAAGGAATATTTATTAGCTGCCAGTTTCCAATCCAGACATGGTCGGACCTCGCATCGAAGAAGACAGGCTGCAGGGCATCTCAAAAGTCGCAAAGCTGCTGACCAGCCACATACCGCAGCAGGAGATGGACAGGCTCAAGAAAGGGGTCTGGGACGTGGTCGGAGGGCACGGCACCGGTTTCGACATCAACCATTACGGCTTGGCGGCGGCAAAAATCTGGTCCCTGCTGAGAATGGCCGGCGATTTTGAGCGCAGATTCTCAGGCAGGCCCGGCCATAATGAGCTGCGGCAGACAATCGCGGCCGCGCTCCTCTCGCAGATGGCCCATGAGGAATTCGGCACGTTCGGAGCCGCGCATTTCCAGTCGTTTGCCGGCCCGCGCTCAAAGCCGCTGAAAACCATGAGCAACCCGGAGTATCTCCGGGACGCGAACACTTTAATCTCCCGTTTCATCACGCCGGCAGATTTGCAGTTTTATCTCTGCGACTACGAGAACGGCCAGGATAAGGCCGTAATCAAGACGTCTGCCCCGTGCGAGGACAAGCTGGATTACATCATGTCGCTCTACGCAGGCATGCGCCATGACGCCAAGGGCGAGTTCATTCAAAGCGCATATGACGAGCGGCAGAAGGTCCTTGTTCGGGCGGCAGTCGGGCAGCTGAAGTATATGAAAGACGTCGAGCACCGGGAAGACAGCGAAGTGTACAAATTGTATGCCTCGAAGCTCGCCGAAAAATTCGGAGTTGAGAAAGAGAAATTCGCCGGATTTGTGAGCAATCGCCATATGATGGAATGGTATCTCGGCCAGTACAGGTTCGGCCGGCGCGCCTAAAGCTGGACGCCCGATTTCCTTTTCACACGCCAAGTTCTTTTTTTCACACGCCAAGTTCTTTTTTTCACACGCCCAATTTCGTCTTGACTT
>CAYIMK010000024.1:5803-8129 GCA_964364595.1 Microcaldota archaeon
CATGCGGGGGCGCTTTTGCGCGGACGGTGCCCCCAAGGCGCTACGCGCCTTGAGGGAGGCCGAGTTCGGCCTTGACTGTCTCCAGCGCGTCCAGCCCCTTGTCGAGTTTGGCGATGTCCATGTCTCCCATGTTGCAGAAGCGCAAAGTGGTGTCGGCCCAGTCCGCATGCCCGCCGCCCAATTTGACCTGATGCTCGGCCTGCAGCATGGAATTTATTTCCTTGTTCTTTTGGCAGTAGAAGGCCGTGACGGTGCCGGACTCGAAGCCCTCCTCGACGACAAGAGAAAAGCCCATGGAGGCAAGCCGGTCACGAACATGCTTGGCCATCTTCCCATAGCGCGCGATGAAGGCGGGCTGGGTTTCTTTTTTGAGCAAATCAAGCGCCGCGCGCAATGAATAGATGATGCTGATTGCAGGCGTGAAGGGCGTCTCGCCCTTGAGGGCGAACTTGCGGTAGGCCTTGAGGTTCATGAAATTGGAGCGGATTGGCGCTGCCTCGATGGCTGCAGCCGCGTCGGGGGAGTGGGACACCACCACGAGGCCGGGCGGGCAGCCCAGGGCCTTCTGCGTTGCCCATGAATAGAAGTCGACTGCGTCGTCGGCGTGATTCAGGGAATAGGCGGGCCATGCGCTGGTGCCGTCGAGAAGCGTGAGCATTCCCTTGCTTTTGGCATAGCGGCAGATTTCGCCCACCTTGTTGAGGATGCCGGGAGAAGTTTCGTGGTGCACCATGCAGAAGAGGCGGACACCGGCGGTCGAGGCCTTGTCGATGTGCGGTTTCGCCCTTTCCAGATTCCAGCCCTTCGCGTCATTGAGGCGCACGAATGCGGTTTCGTAATACAGGGCGCAATGCTCCTTCAATTTGTCGCCGAACGCGCCGTTGGATAATACGAGGGCTTTTCCGCCCAGTGGCAGGGCATTCTGCACGTTTGCCTCAATTCCCAAGGTGCCCGAGCCGGTCATGACGTGCGCCTCGGCCGCGTTGAGCATGGCCTTGAGGTCGGCGGCGAGGGGCTGGTAAATCGTCTGGAACTGCTTGCCGCGGTGGGTAATCATCTCGAGTTCCTGTGCGCTCGAAATGGCTGGATGGACGGCCACCGGGCCGGGCGTGAAGAGCATCATGAGAATCACCTAACGGCATGAGCGGAGGTCGTGCTTCCTATCTGCAAGCTAAATCTTTAATCGTATAGGACGACCGGCGCGCCGCCGATGCCGAAAAAGTCCAGGCCCAGCTTGATGGAGAGGAGGAAGAGCAGCGCCACGAACGCGGTGCGGATTTGGCCGGCCGATACTGACCCCTTCGCCAGAAAGGCGGAGCCGGTGTAGGAGCCCGCCACCGCAGCTGCGCCAGTGCCGAAAAGAAACGGCAGATTGAGCGGGCCGGCAAAAGCTAGATGGCCCAAGAGGCCCAGGAGAGAGGCCAGAAGCGTGCACACGTGAGAGAGAATGGCCGCGCGCTTGGGCTGCATGCCGGTTTCGATGAGGAAAGGCACCAGGAATACGCCGCCACCGATGCCCAGGGTGCCGGACAGCACGCCGCTGCCCGAGCCCATGGCAACTGACCTGCCCACTGCGGCCCGGCGCATGGCCGTTCCAAGCGCCTGCCCTCCCACTTCCTCCACAAAGCCTGCCCCGCTTTCAGCCACATCTGCCCGTGGCTTGCGGGCGGGGGGCCAGTGCGTGCGCAGGGCTGCGGCGAAGAGGACGAGGGCGAAGATGCCGATGAGGATGCGGGGCGGCAGAACCTGCGCAAGCCACACGCCAATCGGCGCGCCCAAAAACGCGCCCGCGAAGATGAAGATGGCTGCCTTGTATTCGCGGGCGGAGAGAAGGCCGTGCCTGTGGAAGTTGAGGGAAGAGATGGCGGTGGTGAGCACGTTGAGAAAGAGGCCCGTTAAGATGGCTGATTCGAGCGGCAGGCCGAGCCAGAAGAAGATGGGCACGTAGATGGACGCGCCGCCCAAACCCAATACGGCAAAGAGGGCGGAGAGGAATAGGACGATGACGGGGGCAAGGAGCAGGACGTCGAACAATCAATCAACCGCTGTCCAATATCTCTTTGGCCACTATGCGCATCGTCCGGTCGAATTCGTACACATACGACACGCCGGTCGGGATTTCGAGCGCCATGACCTGGTCTTTACTTAGCCCGTCCAGATGCATGACGATGGCACGCAATGAGTTTCCATGCGCCGCGACGAGCACGTTTTTTCCGGCCTGCAAATCGGGCACGACTGCACGCTGGTAAAACGGCCATGCCCTTGCGGCCGTGTCGGCGAGGCATTCGCCGTTTGGTGGGCGGACGTCATATGAACGGCGCCAAAT
>CAYIMK010000025.1:0-241 GCA_964364595.1 Microcaldota archaeon
GGAATTTTCCATCCAAAAGCCGGTCATCCCGCAAATCCCGGCCCGCGATCTGGCTTCCCACCCGCAAGCCCGCGCGTTTTTGGAGCGCGCCAAAGCGCTCTGCGCGGCCGGCCATCTGCGCCGCACTTCCGACGTGCTGATGTCTGCGGCCTACATCTTCGTGAACAACCCTCCCCACGCGCCCTATCCGGCCCTGTGCCTCGTCGAAACTGCCGCCGAAATCCAGCTATTTTTGGGCAAG
>CAYIMK010000025.1:251-8031 GCA_964364595.1 Microcaldota archaeon
AATACCTTAACGCCTGTGCCGAATTGGCTGAGGCGTGGGGCTTTCCTTATTCAGCCAAAGAATTCCGCCGGCGGGCCGGCGGAATCCGCTAATCCTGGCGCCAAGCCGCTAATTCGTTTTATTAATCTCTTCTGCCAAGCCATGAACGAGTCATTCCGACAAGGTGTCACGATGCTTAATTCAATACATGACGTGGCCATCATCGGCGCCGGCCCGGCCGGCACCTCGGCCGCCTACACGGCCGCGAAAGAGGGCTTGAGCACCGTTATCCTCGAAGAGCATGCGCGCGTGGGCGAGCCGGTGCACTGCGGCGAATGCCTCTCGCACGTGGCCCTCAAACGCATGGGGCTCTCCCTCCCCGAAGAGGTCATCGCCTGCCGCGTCAAGGGCATTCGCGTCCTCTTTCCCGACAAGACCTTCACCATCTGGCGCGAGGAGGGCTATGTGCTGGACAAGCACCTCTTCGAGCAGTTCCTAGCCGTGCGCGCTCAGGGGGCCGGCGCAACTCTCAAGACGGGCACCCGCGTCATGGGAATAAAAAGGGAAAACGGCGTATGGACACTGAGCACAAGTGGAAGGGGGGGGCAGGCAAATTCGGGCTCGGACAGCTCTGGCGCGGACAGCGCGGCATCATCATCTTCCTCATCTTTCCGCGCCCGCGCGGTAATCGACTGCAGCGGCTACGAGGCCGTGTCCACCAAACTGACAGGCCTCAACGAAAAGAAATTCGAAATGGTTTCGGGCGCGCAATACCTGATGGAGGACGTGCCCCAGAGCGGGCTCATCGACTTTTTGCTCTGGCCGCGCCTTGCCCCGCACGGCTATTTGTGGATAATCCCCAAGCGCAACGGCGCGGCCAACGTGGGCCTTATCACCAACGATTTCAAAAACACTCACAAATACCTCAAGCAGTTTGTCGAAGAATGGGGCTTGTCAGGCAAGAAAATCCTCAAGCCGTTTGGCGGCATGATTCCCTCCTCCGGTCCAATGCCGCGCATTTATTCCGACGGCCTTCTCTTGGCCGGCGACGCGGCCGGCTTCACCTCTCCCATGTTCGAGGGCGGCACGCAGCTGGCCCTCAAGTCGGGCGAGTTCGCTGCCCAAACATTGGCCCGCGCCAAAAACGGAGTGCCCAAGCCCGAAGCCGAGGACGTGGAACTGGCGGTGGAGGAGAGCGGCAAGGCATCCTACCGCGCCGGCTTCGCGCCAACCCCTTCGGGCGACCCGTTCAGCGCGCACGCGCTCTCGGAATACGGGCATCTGTGCCGCGAAGAATTTCCGCCCTATGAAAAATTGGTGCGTGGCAAGGCCAAATTCTACTCTTTCTCCGACGACGAACTCAACGCGATTGGGCGCATGCTGCCAAAAGAGCTGGTGGGCATGGGCCCGCTCGCCAAGGCCGGCATCGCCGCCAAAGCTCTTGTGGGCTTCGGCTCGCGGGTGATGGACGTGCGCGACGCGCTGGACACCTTCAGCTATTCAGTAGGGGAAAAATATGGGTGGTAGAGCAAATCCCTATTGATGCTCGGAGAACTCCCGTTCGTCAACACCTCCCAGTTCCAAAATTCCCTTGAGCGTGCCGACCTTGAGTTCCCGGTGATTGGGCACCACGGTCCCTTTCGCTCCGGTCGGCGTTTCTTTCTTGTGGATGATGTGGCTCCCGCTCTGGCGGATGACTTTGAAGCCGAACTGCTTGCAGTGATTTTGACGCATTCCGAACCGGAGATTTTCTTAAGCAGGGGCGGCGTCATGCTCCGATACCTCGAAGGTCTTCAGGATAGGCTTGAAGTGCGCCAGTTTGGGGAACTCTGACAAATAGAGTTCGGTGGCCTCCTTGAGATTTGCCAGCGCTTCTTGGACGGTTTTTCCCTGGCTGACCGTTCCGACCTCGGGGCATTCGGCTACATACATGTCCTCGTCTTTCTGGATGATGGCCGTGTAGGTTCTCATGGCTAGAGGATGGCTTTTAGGAATTATAATCCTTTGGCTGGTTTGGCCTATTTTCCGCTCGCCCCAAAACTGCACACGTCCCACTTGATGTCCCCGTCCTTCTCCAATTGCCGCACAAGCTCTTCCTGCACCATCTTCTTCACCTGCAAGAACTTCTCCCGCCCCACTTCCACGTTCCCAATCGCATACCTCATTCCTTTCACGTTGAAGCAGAACATGCACTGGTCAAGATTCTCACAGTTGTGGCAGAACATTGACGACGAGCAGTTGGCGCACCCGTCCATCTCCATGCAGGCCGTCAGGCCGTGGCAGTCATGGCAGTTGATGCAGAATCTGGAATGAATGGCGCGCCATGAGCCGAACACCGCCTCGGCATGAAAAGCCATGGTGGAATAAGCGCAGTTTTTGGCCAGCGTGGCGTCATACACCGAATAGATGTTGGACACGTTGTAGAAAACTTGTCCAACCGCGCAATTGGAGTTCTGGCCCTCGTGGAATTCGGCGCGCAAGAACAAGACGGGTGAGATTTTCTTCAGCAGTTCAGCCAAGGCGGGGCTTTCCCCCTCAAGCAACGCGATATGCCGCTCCCCCAAGGCCTGCGATTCCTCGTTGTTCACAAGGCGCGATGGCGTGACGTAGGGAAACATCAGCACGTCGGTGCAGTAGGCCTTGCCGCCGAACGAAGTGCGGATTTCGCGGATTTTACGCGTGCGCCGGTTCAGCATAGGCAGGAATTTCTCCATCGGCCCCATCTCTTTGCCCAAAATGACCTTGGTGGTTGAGGCAAATGTCTGCTCAATCGGCCTGATGTCGAATGCAGGGCCGCTCGCCGGCCCGCTGCCGGCTGCTGCGGGGCCGCTGTTTGCGGGCCGCCGCGTTATCGGCAAAGGCGCCAAGTCCGCTTTTGTCGGCGCCGGATAGGCGAACATGGAATAGAATTTCTTGTGCTTTTCCAAATACTCGCGGCTTTCCTCAACCAGCTTTTTCTTGAGCGCCAGATACCTCTCTTTCGGCAGCTCCAAATTTCCGATGCAGTTTCTTTTGGAATGCAAATTGAAAGAGAACATGGCGTCGGAGCAGGCTACGCATCCGAAGCAGAAGAAGAGGTCTGAAGACGTGATGCAGAAATGGGATTCAAACGAGCGGGTGAGGCTGTCGGCCGCGAGGCAGTGGATGAGGAACCTGCTTCGCAGCATGGTGGTTCCGCCGAAGATGTGCTCGCTGTTCTCGCGCACGTAGGAAGAGTAAGCCACGTACTTGGAGGCCTGAATGGTGTGCGAGCCGTGCACGAAAAAGCTGTCAAGGCAGTTGTCGCTCTCGCTGATGTGCTCTGATGAGCCGAACTGCTTGTTGCCGGTATAATACGCCCGCCCGCCCATGGCCTCCACGACCGAATCCAAATCCTTGATTTCGTTTATGCTGAGGGGCTTTGCTTTCGGCAAGGCGGCTATCTCATCCTGCGAAATGAATTTTGCGCTCTCTTCATAGCGGTCTGAAGAGAGGACAATTGGTTTTTTCGAGAGACAAGAGGCGCGGATGAACGGCGGGTGGTGGGCCGAGAGAAGATACTCCTTGTAGTCCTCGAGCTTGTTGCTGCACTGGCCGAAGATGAGTTTGAAAGTGGAAGCGAACGCATCCTCGACTTCTTTTGGGGGAGCCATGCTTGCACTAAGCGGGTCTGAATATTTAATGGCTATCGGAATCAATGGCCCCGCGGCCTAATTCTTTTTCGGCGGCCCGTAAGCCAATGCCAGCGCGAACACGCCGCCCAGGAGCAGCGCAACCGCCAGCCCCATGCCGGCCGCGCCAATCTGCGCATACGTCATCGCTGTCGAGACCGCGCCCTGCGTGGCCCCCAAGCTTGATGACATGGTGCGCAAACTTCCGGCCGCTTCTCTGATGCCTGATGCCGCCTGCGTGCTGCCGTTGCCCGCGTCCCGCGCCTGCCCCGCCGCTGTATTGAGGCCGGCATAAGAAGAGCGCAATGAAGCGGCCGCGCCGGTCCAGTCCGCCTGCCCGCTCTGCTGCCCGGGCAAATTTTTCAAGCTCTCGATGCTGTCCGCCGTCTTGCCAAGCCCCGAGCTCATGTTGGCCAGAGAATCTGCAATCGTGCTACTGACATTGCTTATGTTGGCCACCATAAGCGACGTGCCGTCCAAGCTGTCCGCCAGATTGGATACGCCGCTGCCGGCCGCGCCAATAACGCTGTTGGCGCTGGAGGCAATCGGGCCCATGGCTACGATGATGGCGAGCGTGCCGGCCAGCACGGCGAGCATTCCGAAGACGCTTCCGAGCACGGCCGCCAGCCACAGCAGCCAGCGCAGCGCATGGGTGGGTGAGAAGTCGCCCAACTGCCCCACGAAAGGAACGTTCTGCGCCATAGAGGCAATCTGCCCGCTCAGGCCCGAATCCGAGGACTGCGGGTCGGAAGTTTCGGGGTCGATGGCACTGGCTTTGTTCCTGCCGGCCGCCCTATAGCGCTCGCTTGCGCGCTCACGCGCATGCTTCTCCAAATCAGGGAACTCGTCTTTCGCCAGTCAAACACCTTTGTCTGCCTAAACCTTGTCAGCCTAAAGTCCCCGGCGACCCTGCGAGCGCTTGCGGAGAAGAATCCACACGCCAACTCCCGCCACCGCCACCGCGCCGATTGCCAGGCCTATCCAGCCGTATACGCTGGTGCGGCTCGCGAGGCGCGCGTTCTGCAGCTTCGCCATCTCCATGGCCTGCTGCGCCAGGGCCTGCGCACGCGCAGGCGAAGCGGCCAGCGCGACCTGCGCCTGTGCCAGCGTGTCCTCGATTGATTGGGTGTCGAGGTTGGCCGCTTTCCAGGCCGCGAGGCCCTGATTCACCAGCGCGCTGGCATTGCCCACCGCCAAGCTGGCGTTTTCCACGCTGACAGCCTGGGCCTGGAGGTTGTCCAGCACCGTCTGCCAGTCATTGAGGCGTTTTTCCGCGTCATTGAGAACGAGGGTGGAGTCCTCGTAGGCGCCCACGCCGGCCAGGGCAGCGCCGGAATCTATGAGCGCGCGCAGGTTGTCTGAAGTGGTGTTGTCTCCCAGGCCCTGCGCCTCCAGGTTGAGCACGGCGAGGCGCGCCCTCAAGGTGGCGGTCTTGGTATCCAGCTGGTTTTTCAGCGTGTTGCCGGTTGGCGCGGTCTGGTTCTGGCCGTTGCGCCAGGCGTCGAGGCGGGCCCGCAGCGCGTCCACGTCAATCGTGATGCTCTCGATCAGCGTCGCGGTGCCGGCGTAATCGCTGGCAGCGAGGAGCTCCTGCGCGGAGGCGAAGCGGTTGTAGATGACCGTGCGCTGGTACGCCTGCTCGGCCGGGATTGTCGCGTCACGGTATGGGTCGAGCTTGCCCAAGAGGCGGTCGATGCGCTTCTGCAACTCGATGCGCAGGGCCTGCGCTTGCTGCACCTGCACGGCAGCCAATTCCGTCCGCGCCTGCGCGAGGCGCGAGGAGGCCTCAGCATATTGCCCGCTGTTCACCAACTCCCCGGCCTGCGCGATGAGGAACGGGGCCTTCAGCGGCGCATGGGTGAGGTTGATGCTGTCCATCACGTCCAGCACATTGGCCTGGTGCTGCGCCACGCTGCGCTTGAGCGCGTCAATCTCCGCCAGCACCGATGGCGTGCTCTTGCTCCAGTTCATGGAATATGTGTAAATCTTGTCTGCGCCGGAATCCAGCACATAGAGCACCTGATTCGATATCCGCACGCTGCGGGGCGAGACAAGGGCCGTGCCGTTCGCATCAGCCAGCGTCTCCAGCGGGTATCCGTCGGAGCTGAAGACAACGACACGGCTGTTGCCGGTGTCGGCCACGTAGATGTGCCCGTCATCGCTCGTCACGCTGCTGGGCTGCGAGAGCGTGACTCCGCCGCGCCCGGTGCCGATGCTGTCCAGGTATTCCCAATTCCTGGTGTATATCTGGACGCGGCTGTTCTGCTGGTCGGCGATGTAGAAATGGCTCTCGTCAGCCCACAGGTCGGCAGGCCCTGACAGGCGGTCCGAGCCGCCTCCCGTGCCGAAGAGGGTGCGGGTGCCGCGGCCAGTCTTGATGTCGTATTCCAGCACCTGGTTCTGGGCGCTGTCAATCAGCCAGAGCGTGCTGTTCTCCACCCACACGCCCGTGGGCGTCCGTCTGGATGCGAGCACCGGGCCGAGGTTGAAGTTGCTGCTGCTGTCCACATACGCGATAATCGTTCCCTTGCCTGCATCCGCTATATAGAGCATGCCGCCGGAACGCACCAGATTGGTCGGCCGGTCAACAACGCCCGATCCTCCGGACGGAATGCGGCTCACCACCGCGTCGGAGGAGTTGAGCACCCATACGGCATTGGCGCCAACGTCCGTGACATAGATGCGCCCGTCCGACAGCCACATGCCGCGGGGCTCCTGGAACGAGAGGAGCAAATCCTGGTATTTGCCGGACATGTTGTAATGCTGCTGGTAGCCGAACACCGAAGAGCCCCATGCGCCGCCCGCGAGCACGCCCAATAGCAGCAGGAAGATGAAGTTTCGCGATGACATATCAAGACCTCTTGAAGAGAGACTGGGCGGGACCAATTTTAAAATGCTTTGCGAGCGGGAAATCCGCCTGTCTTTCAGACGGCGGATGAAAGCGAGCGCATCAAGCCAGTGGAAACCTACCCCTTCCAAATCCATATACAAAAAGCCGTTCCTATTTCCACTATGAGAGCATATGCTTTCCGTCTCTATCCTTCCAAAGCGCAGCAGAAGGAGCTTGAGCATCACCTCTGGATAGAGAAGAACCTCTGGAACAGCCTGCTTGAGAAAACCAGAAAGAAATATGATGAAGAAGGCAAATTCTACTCAAAAACAGAGCTTCAGCTCATGGTCAAGGACAGTGGCCTGTACTCCCAGTCAGCCCAAGCCATTGCCCATCGTTTGCATCGCGCCATCCAGGCCAAAGTCAGGGCCAAAAAGAAAGGCCAGAAATGGGGTTTTCCACGCTTCAAGCCGTTTGAGCGGATGCGGAGCATCCTCTATCCTCAATCAGGATTCTCATTGGACAAGAAGCTGGAAGTCTCCCCATTTGGTGAAATCCCTATCGTCAGGCACAGAATAATCAAAGGCGCAATCAGAACTCTCACCCTCAAGAGAGAATCCTCCGGCAAATGGCATGCCATCTTCACTGCCGGGCAGGAGCTCCAAACTCCAAAGCCAAATTCAGGGCCAGCCGTTGGACTGGATTTGGGGCTGAACCGCCTCGCCACTCTCTCAGATGGAAAAATCATCCAAAACCCTCACCAGTTCCGAAAGCTTGAGCAGAAGCTGGCGGCTGTCCAGCGCATCTTGTCCAAAAAGCTCAAAAGAAGCCATAACCGCCAAAAAGCAAAGAAGAGTGTGGCATTAGTGCATGAGCGAATAGCCAATGCCCGCAAAGACTATCTGCACAAGCAAGCCAACTGGCTTCTGTTCAACTACTCCAAAATTGCCATGGAAGATTTGAGGATAAAGCAAATGTCAGAAGAAGGCCATGGCAAAGGCATCTATGACGCCTCTTGGGGAATGTTCACCAATATGCTCTGTTACAAGGCTGAAAGTGCCGGTTCAGAGATTGTATTCGTGAATCCGAAAGATACGACGAAAGAATGCAGCGGCTGTCATTCGTTCATCAGCAAAAGTCTGTGGGAGCGCATCCATCAATGCTCTATCTGTGGTCTTGTGCTGGACCGGGATGTCAATGCTGCCATCAACATACTCACACGAGCTACGGCCGGAATGGCCGAAAGTAACGCCTGTGGAGATGGAACGATAATTCCGTCTTTGAAGCAGGAAGCCGCACCCTTCAGGGTGCGGTAGTTCAC
>CAYIMK010000026.1:0-8009 GCA_964364595.1 Microcaldota archaeon
GCGGGGACGCGGACATGGCCGCGCGCATCCGCACCCGCGCCGCGCGGGAGGCGACGCCGGACGCCATCCCGCTGTACGCGTCGACCCGCGACGATCCGTACGCGACCGTCGCCGTCGGCGAGGCCCAGCTCGCGCGCGGAGACGCCGAGGGCGCCGCCGTCACCGCCGATCGCGTGCTGGCCAAGGACGCCTGGCAGCCCGAGGCCCTCGATTTGCGCGCCCGCGCGCTCGGCGATGCGGACGCGTTCGCCCGCCTCCGCCGCGCCGAGCCGTCCCGCGTCCACTGAACGCCGGCTGACGCCGCGAAACACGCCGTGACGAATGGCCTGCAGGGCGGGGCCGTCTCCTCCGCACACTCACGGAGACCCCATGCGCAAGTGCCTCATCGGCGTGCTCGCCGCCCTCCTCGCGTTCCCCGCCTTTGCGTCGCACTGGGGGCCGCTCACCTACACCCGCGAGGCGCGCGACGAGCTGTCCGAGATGCGCTCCGTCGCACGGACCGTGCGCGATCCGTCCATGCGCGCCGATCTGCTCGGCCGGCACGTTGACAGGCGGAACCTGAACCGGAAGAGGGGGCGTTGAAGTCACAACCAGCACGTTGGGCAGCGCGGCCTGCGAGCCGTTGCCCACTACGGCCATGCCGGAAGCGCCGGAGGCAGCGAACGGAGGAACGCTCGGGCCTTGTAGAGGCGTGGTGAAGCCGGAATCAACATACTCGTCAGAGCAGTTCCTTGCCCTGCCCTGGATTTCAATCCATTCGGCGGATGGAGAAATGCCGATTGCGGTCTTTCCAACCATCAGGCCGATGCTCCGGCCGTCGGATTCGCGCGTGATTGTGAGATTTTGGCTGGGGCAGATGGAGATTGAGCCACGCTCGCCCATGGCCTGGTTGTTTTCATCAAATATTGTCAGAAAGGCGGGATGCTCGTTTTGACAAGCGGCCGATGAGACGCCGATATCTTCCAGATTGACTGTCCAGTAGTCAATCTTTACCTGATGCTGCCATGCAAGAACGCTCCAGCCCGGAACCGAGCAGAAGCCGTCCGCAGCCTGGTAAGGCGCAGACTGCTCGGCAGAAGCGGTGAGCGTGAAAAGGCCCAGCAACAGAATGGCCAGCATTGAGCGCAAAGTCATGGAAATATTGTGAAAAAGAGGGGTTAAATATTGTTCGGTTTTGGTTTGGGAGCCAAAAAGATGGAAAAAACATCGTTCGGCCACTGGGAAACACCGTTCGGCGGCAGGGGGAACATCGTTCGGTTTGCCCCACAAAGAACTACTTTGCTTTGTTTTTTACCGCAGGTGCGCTTTCCTTCCCCGCGATGAAGTCCTCGACCATCTGCCTTGCCACCGGGTCAGCGTGCTGCACGGGCGGATGCTTCATGAAATAGGCAGAAGGCCCTTCCAAGTAGCCGCCCACTCCGCGGTCCAGCGCGATTTGCACGCAGCGCAGCGCGTCCACCGACACTCCGCCCGAGTTGGCCTTGTCATCAGCTTCCAATCGCAATTCGATGTTGAACGGCACGTCCGCCCACATGCGCCCCTCGATGCGCATGAACCCCAGCTTCTTGTTTCCCAAAAAAGGCACGTAATCCGAAGGGCCGATGTGGATGCGGTCCGCGTCAAGCGGCTTGCGCAGGTTGCTCTGCACCGACTCTGTCTTGGAAATCTTTTTTGATGAGAGGCGGCTGTGCTCCCTCATGTTAAGGAAATCGGTGTTGCCGCCCACGTTGAGCTGGTAGGTGCTGTCGATGAGCGCGCCGCGGTCGTCCACAAGCTTGGCAAGAGTGCGGTGCACGATGGTGGAGCCGACCTGCGCCTTGATGTCGTCGCCCGCAATCGGCAGGCCGGCCTGCTTGAAGCGCTGCGCCCACAGGGAGTTGGAGGCGATGAAGACTGGGAGGCAGTTCACCATGCCGCAGCCGGTGTCGAGCGCCATCTTGGCCCAGTATTCGCATGCCTTCTGGCTGCCCACTGGCAGATAGCAGAGCAGGATGCGGGTGCCGCTCTCCTCGATGTGGCGGCGGATGTCCTGCGTGAGGACGTCGAGCGGCTTGTTTTTGACCGGCTTCACCATGCCGTGCACAAAGGTGCCGATGCCGTCGAGTATGGGTGATTCCTGCACCACCACGCCGCTCTTGGGCATGGCCCTGATCCAATTCACGGAGTTTGGTGAGGCGAAGGTTGCGTTGTGAAGATGGGAGCCCACCTTGCTCAGGGCCACGTCGAAGGCGGAGGCGAATTCGATGTCTGTGAGCTTGTAGCCTCCCAGAACAGGGTGCATGAGGCCGGCCGCGCGGTCCACGTTGTGGTGGCGGTAGTATTCAAGGCCCTGGTAGAGGCCGGAGAAGCAGTTTCCCACGCCGATGACGCCGACTTTGATTTTGGAACGAGCCATGAGAGCACCCAGAACGGCTGGAACGATGTTTATACAGGTGTATAGTATATACAGGATTAAAATAGTATCGAAGAAAGAGAGGCCAAAAAGCCGGTTATCAGATTTTCTTGGCCATGTACGGCCCGTCCCGCCCGTAGCCCAGTTTGGCGTAATAGGGCCGCACTCCCACGCCGGAGATGATAATCATCTTGTCGCGGCCGGCGTCGGAGGCGACTTCCTCGGCGCGGGAAAGAAGGGCGCGGCCGAGGCCGTGGTGCTGGACAAGAAGGTTTGAGGCGGATGGCTCGGCTTTTGTTGCCTCGATTTCCACCTCTTGGCCGTAGACGTGCAGCTCGCGGATGAGGGCGGAGGAGGAAGTGATTTCCGGCCGATGGCGCGAGTTCGGAGGCGGCAGTCTTAATCGAATAAAGCCGGCCAGCAAATCCTGCTCAACATCCTCGAATGAGATGAAATGCTCGACTCCGCCGCTGGCAGGGTATTTGCGCTCGACGAGTTCGAGGGACAGCGGCGCGGTTTTTTCTTTTTTGTTTTTTACTTTTGCGCCTTTTGCTTCTGTTCCTCTGCGGAAATGCGAGAATACTTCGCGGCAGCGGATGCAGCGGCATTTTGTGCCCGCCTCGTCCATGGCCCTCGTCACCAGCTCGTGCAGATGCCCGGATTTCACCCCTGCCACGATTTTGTCGACCGGGATGTCGCGCTGCATGCGCATCACCCGCACCCATGGGGGGAAATGGCGGGCCGCCTCGGCAATTCGGGCCACGGCTTCATCGGTTTCCAGCGGCTCGAAGCGGCCCGCTTTCCATTCATCGTGCAGCACGGTGCCGGGCATGACGAGGCAGGGATAGAGCTTGAGCATGTCGGGGCAGAAGCGCGAATCCTCGAACAGGCGCTTCAGCATGGCCACGTCCTGCGCATGCGAAGAATAGAGGCCGGGCATGAAATGATAGCCGACCTTGAAGGCCGCGTCCTTGAGCCGCGCGGTGGTAAGAGCCGTGCAGGCGATGTCGTGCCCGCGCTGCACTTTTTTCAGGATGGCGTCATCCAAACTTTGCACGCCCAATTCGACGCGGGTGGCGCCCCACTCGAGCATGCGCTCCACGTGCCCGTCGGTGCACCAGTCCGGGCGCGTCTCGACCGTGAGGCCTATGACGCGGTGAAGGGAAGATTCGTTTGTTTTCTGGGCTTCGGCCAGCGAGGAGGACGAGGATACGGCCGAGGAGGCAGATTTTTCCGGCGTTCCGACTCCTGCATTGAACGCATCATAGCATTCATGCACGAACTGGTTCTGGTAATCGACCGGCACCGAAAGAAAAGTGCCGCCCATGAGAATCAGCTCGCATTTCTGCGTCGGCTGGCCAAGCGCTTCGTATTGTGAGAGGCGCACCGATATTTGCTTGGCTGCGTCGTAGTTGTTCTGAATGGCGCGGCGGGTGGCCGGCTCAAAACCGGTGTATGCTTTTGGCGCGAACATTACAGCGCGGGAGGTTCCGTCTGGCCCAATCTCTTCTTTCATGGCCGTGGGGCAGTAGGTGCAGCGGCCAACGCAGGGAAACGGCTTTGGCATGACTGCAACCGGCGTGACTCCTGATGCCGTGCGGGTGAGACGGGTACGCAGGAGGCGGACAATCTCAGGAGTGCGGCGGGCCGGCGGAAGGGCTGACAGAAGTGCCGCGTTTTTCGGCACGCCGGCGATTTTGAAGCGGGGGGCCAGCTTGTTTTTCAGCGCTTCGATGCTGGCGGAGGGCTTGCGCTCGAGCTCGTCGGCAAGAGCAAGGGCGAATGCTCGGAGAGCGGAAGAAGACTCCTCGGCCATTGAATAAGATAAGAAAGACTAGACTAAAAAAGAGACTGTGCCGCTCGAGCGGCCCTCAGCGTTGTTTTTCTCCCCGAGCTTATTTTTATTTTTTAGGGGAAAAACAGCCCCAATATGCCGGCCACCGAATAGATTGGCAGCATGATGGGCGGATAGAGCAGCACGCCGTGCGACGTGGCCTTGAAGTCGGCCACGAGATTGGTGCGCACCTGCAATGTCACCAGCTGCTCGTAGCGGATTTGGGGCGAGGATTGGGATTCAACAAAGAGCACCAGTGGGTAGTAGGCCTCGTCCCCGCCCACCACCTCGTAGTTGAATGTCTTGGTGGCGCCGGGCGCCAGATACTCGCGGATTATATATGACCAGCCCTTGACGCCGGATGCGCCGACACGGAATGTGTCGGGGGCGGTGCCCAAGTTTGTGAGCGTGACTGTGAAGCGTGCGGGCTGGCCTGCGCCGACTTCCTGGCTTAGGGGCGTAATCGAGGCGCCGAGCACGTTCTTGCGCACGTGCACCACCACGTCGAAGGTGAAGGTGCCGCCGATGTGGTCGCCGCCGTTCTCGTCCTCTGTGACTACGTTGAAAGTGTAATCGCCCTCAGCCGCAAGCGGGTCGACCGTCACCTCGACGCTGAGCGGGTCGCCGTACAGGCCGCTGGGCCTGCTGCTCCAGCCGGCCGGCAGGTTGGCGGCATAGGCGCCGTCCCACCGCCCCAGATATTTGCCGCTTGGCGCGTTGTTTTCGCGCACTGCCGGGGAAAACTTGATTGCAAATGACTGGCCCGGGCCCACCATGCCGTAGTCGACCGCTCCGCCGTTGTTCACTGTTTGGGCCGGCAGGACGAGATTAAGCGGCAGAACCGCCCAGACCGGGGCGGCCGCGAGCACGAAAAGGGCCAGAAGGGCGAACAGGGATGAATGCTGCATGACAGCCCACATCCTCTAAACCATAAAAACGTTCGCCTGGATGGGCATGCATGAGATTGTTCATGGCAATCCACCCGCCGGACGGAGTTTTGGCAGACCTGAAGAGGTTGCAGGCAGGATTGCTGGCCGGCACTCCGCCCGTCCATCCGAAAGAGGGCAACCGGCTCAGTGAAGAGGGGATTGTCCGCCCCCAGCGCCTGCCATTCAAGCCGACTCGGGCGGGCCAATTGCACCTCACATTGCAATTCTTGGGAAATGACATCACTATTCATAAGACAGTGGAAATGCGGCAGAAATTGAAGGAAGTTGAGCCGTTGCCCGCGCCTTTTCTGCTCTGCTGTATCGGGGCCGGGGCTTTTCCAACTCCGGCAAAAGCGCAAGTCGCGCATGCTTCGGTCGAATCCCCCGAACTCGAACCTCTGGCCTGCGAAATCGAGCATGCGCTCTTGTCTTTGGGTATTCGCCGCGACAAGCCCCTCAAGCCCCACATCACCATAGCCCGCAGCAAATGGGGGCAGGACGTGAGCGGATGGGTGGCTGAAAACAGGATGAAAAAATGGTCCGAGGCAGAATGGAATGCATCCTCTTTCTCGCTGATGGAAAGCTCGGCCGAATTGGGAGGGCATGAGCACCGCGTGCTCGAAAGATATGCGTTACGGGGATAGAACGCGGGATTGCTTTTCGTTTTTGTGCTCGCCGGCAAAGATATGTTTTAAATCCAAGCCCTACCTGAGCAGTCCATGGAAGCCGACGCAAACCCGGGCAGGGCGGGCAGCCATGCGGACGCGAACCTCGACCGGCTGCTCGACCCCATCCGCCGCGAGCTGAGGCCGTCGGCACAGGAAAAAGCCCGCCTTGGGATGGTGGAAAGCGAAATCAAGGCCCGCTTGAGAAAAGTCGTGCCTGCCGAGGTTGAAATCGGCCTTGTCGGCTCGGCCGCCAAAGGCACCGCGCTTTGCGGAAACCGCGAACTGGACATCTTCATACTCATGCCCAAGAGCTGGCCGCTGGCCGACATGCAGAAGAAGGGGCTGGAATGGGCCAAGAAGGCCATGCGGGGCGTCAAGACCGAGCTGAATTACGCCCAGCACCCCTACCTCAAGGCGCACATAGACGGCATCAAGGCAGACCTGGTGCCCTCCTACAAGCTGACCAATTTCGAGCATCTGGGCAGCGCGGTCGACCGCTCGCAGCTGCACACCACTTGGGTGAATGCGCGCCTGAACGAGGAGGGGCGCGATGACGTGCGCCTGCTCAAGCAGTTCTTCAAAACGCAGGGAGTGTACGGCGCGCAGACGCGGGTGGAGGGCTTCTCCGGCTATTTGTGCGAGCTGCTCATCATCCACTACGGCAGGTTCGCCGCCTGCCTGCGCGCCATGCAGGGGTGGAAGATGCCCCATGCGCTCGACCCGGCGCATCATCACCCCGAGGGCGCCATCATCAGGCATTTCCCGGGCACGCCCCTTGTAGTCATCGACCCTGTCGACTCCAACCGCAACGTGGCTGCCGTGGTGTCGCGCACATCCATGTCGCGGGCTATTTTGGCTTCGCGCTCGTTTCTGGAAAAGCCGCACCGCTCGTTCTTTTCAGAGGAAAAGGAAATCCATTCCCCCGCGAAACTGCGCGCGCTCATCCGCTCTCGCGGCACGCATACTCTTGTGCTGTTCATGCCCGCGCCCGCGCTGGTGGAGGACGTGCTCTGGCCGCAGCTGCGAAAAAGCGCGCAAAGCATGGTCGGAATGCTTGAGAGGGCCGAATTCCGCGTGTTTGGCCATTACTTCTGGAGCGACGGCGGGCGGGCTCTCATCCTCTTCGAGATGATGGAGAAAGAGCTGCCGGCAGTGCGCAGGGCGCAGGGGCCGCAGGTGTGGCTGGAGAAGGATGTGAACGCGTTTTTGGCCCGCCATAAAAAAGCCCACAACCTGCACGTGGAGCACGAGCGCGTGGTGGCGGTGGCCCGCCGCGAGAGCCGCACGGCCGAAGAGCTTTTGGAAAAAGCGATGAAAAAGCCGGAAAAGACGGGCATTCCGGCTCCGTTCGTGCGCGCCATGAAAAAGCGCAAATGGGGCACGGCGATGGATTTGCTCAAAGACGCTTCTTTGCGTGAAGTGGCCTCAGACTACTTCAGCCGGCGGCTGTAGGCTTCGGCAGGGGGCAGCAGGTTCGGGATGCGGCCTGCAGGTTTCGGCAGGTGCTGGTTCAGGCAGCGGCAGGGGCCTTGCAGGCAAACGCTTTTATTGATTATTAAAAATCATGTCTACCGAGGCGATTATTCATGAGCAAGATAGGCATATGGGCGGCGGGCACCCTGCTCGTCCTGATAGTTTTGACCGCCATACCCGGAGCAGTAGTAACTCCGGGCACGAAATGCGCGGACGGAACGGTATGGGGCCAATGCTCTGGCATGCCTCTGGGAACCCCGGGGACTCCAGGGATGGTATGCTGGGCAGATACCGCCTCTCCGAGCGGAGTCAGCCTGATAAGCGTATACGCGTTCCCCCCTTCGGCTGATGTGCGCTCGAAGTGCGCCTGCAGCAAGTTTCCCGGCTACACGCTGGTGAACAACGCCTGCGTGAGGACGGTCTGCGACGACCCCAACGGGCAGACGATAAAAGCCGGCATATGCGCCTCGACGCCGCCCAAGCAATGCAACAACGGCGCCCTGGTCGACAATTCGACCCAGTGCGGCTGCCCGGCCGGCCAGAAGCCCAACGCTGACGGCAAGAAGTGCGACCCGCGCGTGGGCTGCCGCTGGGGCACCCTGCCAACGCCGAGCGGCAAGAACTGCAATTTCGACGTGAACAACCCCAATGACGACGGCACGCTGGCGTCCAAGCCGGGCTGCGCATTCACGCCCTCACTCTGCGACTCAACC
>CAYIMK010000027.1:0-7849 GCA_964364595.1 Microcaldota archaeon
CGGTGCAGGATGAGCGTGACGAGGATGAGGAAGAGGAGCGAGGCCGGCTCGAACACGAACACAATCCCTAAGAACCAGACGGACGCGAGCGCGAAGAGCAGGAAAGGCAGCTGGTCCAAAAGCAGCGAGGGCTGGCCCGCCTTCACCCGCATGCGCCGCTTGATGAACGAGCCGGCCAAGTCGCCCAAGAGCGCGCCTGCCGCGAGCGCGACGCCGCTGAGCAGATAAAATTCGGCCTGCCCGCTCCACAAATCAGATGAAGTGCCGCGCAAAAGATGGGCCTCGAGCACCGCCGCCAAGGAGCCGGCAGCAAGGCCGCCGGCCAATCCCAGCCAGGTCTTGCTCGGTCCGAAGATTGGACGGCCGTCCCACGCGCGCCGGCCGCCGTCGATGGGGAAGTGGCCGCCCAGCAGCACCGGCGCGGCGTTGGCCACATAGGCGGGAATTACGAAGAGCATAAGGCGCACGGCCGTGGGAATGAAACCGACCGCTGCGGAGAGGAGGTCGAAGGGCATAAAGTTCGCTCGTTTGCACAGCGCCAAGCTTCAAAAACCAATACCCAAAAGCGACCGCTCGTTTATCAGATGAAAATCCCCGGCCCGCACAGCGCCGCCGTCCAAAAGATAATCAATGCCCCGTTCGCAAGCATTTTTAACATCGAGACAGTAGAGGATGACAGATGGCAACACTTTCGTCAAACCATTCTATGAACCCCCCCGGCGGCTCGCGGGCGGACGGCTCGGCCAGTCCCCGTGCTCTGTGGGGCTGGATACTTGCTCTTCTCATCGGCCTGCTCGCCGTCGCCGCCCTCGCTCTGCTGGCCTTTGGCGGCAGCGGGGCTGACTTGGGGAAAGGATGCGTCGGAGTCATCGGGGTGAAGGGCGAAATCGTTGCAGAGGATTCGGCCGGCTCGCTCTTCGCTTCCGGCACTGCCGGCTCCACCACCATCGCCGGCCTCATCGAGGAGGCGGAACGGCGGGCGGACGTGAAGGCCATCATGGTCGAAATCGACTCGCCGGGCGGCTCCACCACCGGCAGCCGCGAGATTTATGCGGCACTCAAGAAAAGCAAGAAGCCGAAAGTTGCATACCTGCGCGAGATGGCGGCCTCGGGCGGTTATTACGTCGCCGTCGGCACAGATTACATCGTGTCCGAGCCGGACGCCCTGACCGGCTCAATCGGTGTGCGCTCCACTTTCTCGGATTTGAGCGGGCTTTTCGCCAAACTCGGGTATAATGAAACAGTCATCAAGTCGGGCGAGCTCAAGGACATGGGCTCCTCAAGCCGGCCGCCCACCGAAAAAGAGCTGCAAATCATGCAGGCCATCGTGAACGAGAGCTTCGATGAATTCAAGGGAATCGTGATGGCGGACCGGGGGAGCCGGCTCAAGCAGCCGCAGTTCGACGAGGTGCTGGACGCGCGCGTTCTCTCAGGCCGGCAGGCGCTGGCAATAGGAATGGTGGATGAGTTGGGAAACCGCCACGATGCGGTGCAGAAAGCAGGCGAGATGGCAGGCGACAAGACCTTGGGCGCCTGCGCTATTCAGACAAGGCCGCAGGGCCTGCTCTCGCGCCTCTTCTCGGGCACTCTCACGCTGCCGGCGCTGCCCCGAATGAGCGGCGGCTGGAGCTTGTCGTACTCTTAGGGATGAAAAAGGTGGGCGATTGGAAGACAAACTCGAATGGGCACTCATCCTTCTCGTCGTGCTCGCGCTCATAATCTACGCCATGATGACGTTCGGCGCAAAGCCGCTCGAGCAGCCGGCGCTTGCGCCCGCTTACTCCGCAGTCCTGGCTGTGTCGGCCAATCCGTCCTATTCGAACGCGCCGCTGGCGGTGAGCGGCACGCTGACCAACTGCGGGGCTGCCAACGCCACCTTGCGCATGGACGGCAACCCGCTGGCTTACCAGCAAGACGGCAGCGGCGGGATTACGGCCACCATTCGTCCGACGCTCGGAACGCACAAGCTCGAACTTGAGAGCGGCCCGTGCCGAGACACTATTTCGTTCGAGACGCGGCCGCCCGCCTGCGCAAACGGCCAGGCGCGCTCATGCGATGCGGGCCGCGGATGCCCCGGCAAGCAGACGTGCCAGAACAACGCATGGGGCCCCTGCAGCGGGCCTGCGCGCATATGCAACCCCGGCCAGAAGGTGTCCTGCCCCCTCACCAGCTGCATCTTCGGCGTGACGGTGTGCAACGCGTGCGGGACAGGATGGAGCGCCTGCACGGCGCCGTCATGAGAATAGGAAAATGACATTCCAGAAAGATGTGTGGTATCCCCTTAGAATTTCCTCTCGGTGGCTGTCAAATCGTTTCATACGCTCACCTCGAGAGATAAAGTCTGCAGCTCTTCGCGCTGTTTGTAATGCATTTTCCGCCTGAATGCTTGAGCTGGCGTCTCCAGCTCATCCATATTCAGGCTCATGTGCGGCTTGATTTCGTTGTACCAATGCACCAACTCATCCATTGAGCTGAACAGGCGACGCTTCTGCTTCACGGTTCCAAACCAACGCTCTATCTTGCCGTTGGTCTTGGGGTGGTTGACGCGCCCCAGAATGTGCTGGATGCCTTCCTGAGCCAGATACTGCTGGAAGCCATTGGGGAGCGCCGGCTCCCCATCCTTCCCGTTGGAGAAGAATTGGACGTCATGGCCTGTCAGGATGGCTTTTGGCTTTCCATGCGTCTTGATGGCCTCTTTGAGCACATCCACGCTGTTCTTGACATTGGCAGAGTCAAACAGGCCCCAGGCAACTATTTTGCGGGAGGCATCATCCAGATATGCAATGAGCCAGAGGCCACCCAACAGCGTCCAATCTGTGTGCCAGAGGCTGTTGCTGTGTTTCCTCTCGTAGCGGACCCAGTCCTTTCTCTTGATTTTCTTGTTCAACGGAACACCCAGCTTGGCTTCATTTAGGATTCTTTGAATCCGGTTATGCGAGATGCGGACATTCTGTTTGCGGAGAATCTGCTCAAGGATTGTGGAACTCAATTTCCATTGCCCGTAAGCGTGGATGACCCTGACTTTCTCCTCTTTTGAATCCGGCCTTGTCCTCACAGGGCGGATGAGCTGCAGGCAGTATTTCCTCCCGCCGGACCTCCAATATTCCCTTAACTGGCGGATGCGGCGGGGGGTCACCCCCGCCGTCCTGGCGATTTGGCCGATGCTCAAATCTCCGAGTGCCAGACGGGTGTATATCCAGCTTACCTTCTTGTCTGTCAAAGTAGTCATAAAAGGTTTAGTTTCCTTCGAGAGGAAATTATAGCGGGATAGGATACATTCCAGAAAGATAAGATACCAATAAATTCGCTCGCATGCATATTGAATCCGATAAAATCCGCTATATTCGAACTCGAGGTAATTCTTTATGTGGCCCTCTTATCTTTCCAAGCTCAAGCGCGGCCCGCAGGTCGTCCTGCCCAAGGATTTGGGGATGATCATCGCCTTTGCAGGCATCTCCAAAGACAGCTTCGTGCTGGACGCCGGCGCCGGCTCGGGCTGGATGGCCGTGGGCTTGGGCAGGGTGGCGGCCCGCGTTGTCAGCTACGAGGTGCGCGAGGATTTCGCCAAACTGGCCGGCAGCAACGTGCAGCGACTGGGGCTTGCCAACGTCGAGGTTCGCCTGCGCGACATTCTTTCCTTGGGCTTTGACGAGAAGGAGGCGGACGTGGTCTGCCTTGACATGGCCGATGCGGACAAGGCCATTCCGGCTGCCGCGGCCGCGCTCAAAGACGGCGGCGTGCTGGTTGGCTACGCCCCCCAGACCGAGCAGCTGAGCGCTTTTGTGAACACGGGCCTTGCGAACGGCATCGGCGGCTGGTTCTGCTGCGAATCGCTCCTGCGGCCCATTCTGGTGCGCACGTCCGGCGTGCGGCCGGCCAACGTGATGATTTCGCACACCGGCTTCTTGGCGTTCGGGCGCAAAGGCGCGCCCACCGACGGCGGGCAGTCGGGCCAGAAGCAGAAGAGGTTCAAGGAGCTGATGGCCCCCCTGTCCGGACCACGGCCTGAGAAAGTGAGAAAGAAAAAGCCGGAAGAAGAAAAAGAGAAAATGACGGAAGAAATTATGGTTGAAAAAGAAAGCGAACCGGTTTCGAACAAGACAAATATTTGAGAAGCTCTCGCATCCGCTTTTTATCCTTTCCCCGCGCCATCTGATGCGCAGGGGTAGCAAAGTCCGGTCAAATGCGCGGGACTTAAGCAAGCCCAAAATCAAGTCTTTGAGCGATTGGGCTCGAAGATATCCTGTGGCCTAGCGCCTTCGGGAGTTCGAATCTCCCCCCCTGCAAGCTTTTCTTTTCTCTTTGCTGCGGCAAAGAGCAAAAGAAAACCTTGGAAAAGAAAAGAGAAAGTAAGACTGAAAAAAGAATGCGCGGCCAGATTCTATCCGTACATCGGGCCGAGGTTCGGGTTCGAAATCTCGGCAGTTTTCTTGTACTGCACGTGCGCCGCCTTGGACTTGGCCATCAAATCGCGCAGTTTCGCCTCGGCCTCCACCGCCTCGTGCTCCAGCGTCGAGGTCTCGAAGTCGAGGCCAAGATAGCTCTTGAGCACCTCGAGCACTTCCGCCGAGGCCTTGGGGTCCATGAAATCCTCGTGAGCCTGCGCAAGGAAGGAAACGACTGGGAAGCCCTCCACCGCGCCCTGCGCCAGAAGCACGCCCGTGACGCCGGTGGTGGCGCCCTCCTTGATGAGCTTGACCTGGTGGTGGCGCTCGAGCTCGGCCAGAAGTTTTGCATTTGAGGCGATGCCATACACCTTGTTTTCTTCGCCCTTGATGTTGATGCCGCCCAATGAGACGATTTGGCGCACGTTATATTCGCCGGCGAAGTTGTGGATGGCCTGCGCCAGCTCCCAGCAGGCGGAGACGGGGATGATGAATTCCGAGAGCAGGACGATGAGATTGTGTTTTTTGCTGATATAGATGCGCGCAGGGTAGTGCGGCTTGAAGTCGTGGATTGACGCAAGGGGCGGGAACTGGTCGGAGGTGATGTAGCCCGCATGGTCCATCTTCAGCTTTTCGACCAGGTAGGATGCCGAGATTGTGCCCACCAGGCCAAGGCCGGGGAAGCCCTCGACGAGGACTGGGCTCTTGAGCTTGCGGATGTCGGAAGGCTTGGGGATGTGGAATTGCACAGTCATGAGGCAGGAGATGAAGAGGAGATTTTTAAATGAGGGGGAAAGGAGATATGCCCATTTCATTCGAGAGATGCCCGCGTTCATTCGTTTCCCGTCTCTTTGAGCAGTTTTTCCAGCTGTTCCTTAAGCTTGGGCAAATCGTTTTTGACTGTGCTCCAGATGACGGATGCGCGGGTGTTGGCATAGTCGTGGATGAGCTTGTCCCGCATGCCGGCCATCTCTTTCCATGCCACGTCAGGGTGGCTGTTCCGGAAAGCGTTCGGAACTTTTTTAGCTGCCTCACCCAGAATCTCGAGGGAACGGGCGACGGCATAGGCGGCGCGGCGGTCCTTTGAGAATTCTTCCTCGCTGCGCAGATGGCCCGTGAACGAGGTTGAGTTTTCAATCTCGTTTAGGATGTCCAGAAGATAGACTCGGACGTCTTTGTCACTCATATCGGAACAACCTCGCCGGAAATCCGTTTGGCGACGATCGGGTGGAGGTCGCGGTCGATGACAAGGTCCACTTTTGCCCCCAGAAGTTCGGAGATATAATTCTCGGCCCGGATGTAATCGAAGAAGCCGGGCGTCTTTTTGTATCTGACAAGGATGTCCACGTCGCTGGATTTCTTCTGCTGGCCCCGGGCATAGGAGCCGAACAGCCCCAGGCTGCTGATGCCGAAGCGGCGGCGCAGCTCGGCCTTGTGGGCATGGAGCTTGCGTTGGATGGATTTGGAGTCCATAACAGGGTTAACTGGTCCGGAAATAAAAGACTTGCCCCAAAACTTGGCCCACAGGCGCCTGGGCACACCCCTAGACCGGCGCGCAGCTCGAAGGCGCGCCCGGTCGGATTGTTGGTTTGTTTTTACACGCAGTTGATTACATACTGGTCGGCGTGGTCCGGGTCAAAGGCGGCCAGAATGAGCGGCAGGAGAAGGATGAGTATTAGTGAGAGCACCGCGCCCACGAGGAGTGCCGTGGCCCAGCGGCCCGCGCTGGCGCGGAATTCCGTGCCGCCCACCTGTCCGGCTGCGTAGATGACGGCCGCCAGCACGACCGCCACCATGCCGATTGGGGGCAGGATGGAGAGAAACGAGCAGTAGATAGTCTCGAAGGCGGTGCGCAGTTTCAGGATGCCTGAGATGGCAGTGGCGGCCCATGGGTTGGCCATGACCGCCAGGCCGGCCGCGCCGGCCACGAACAGCATATGCCGCAAGTTGAGGTTTTTCATCGTGAAGGGATATGGGATGAAGATTTAAAATTAGGCCGGAAACGGATGGGAAAAAAGGCGGGAAGGAAAAAGAGGTGGAAAGAAAAAAAGAGGTGGGGGCGCACGACCCTCGTTTCAGACGAGGGGCGCGGAGGCCCTAATTGGATTGAAAAAAATTATGCACAGACGGTGTAGGCATTGCCAGCGTTCGCCGACGTTGGGGTGAGAGCACCCAAGATGGATGGCAGCAGCAGCACCAGCACAAGAGCCAGTACAGCGCCCACAATCAGGGCGGTTGCCCAGCGTCCGGCATTTGCACGGAATTCCGAGCCGCCCACCTGTCCGGCCGCGTAGATGACGGCAGCGAGGATGACCAGAACCATGGCCAGCGGAGGCAGGAGTTGGAACAGGGAGCAGGCGGTGGATGCAAAACCGGAGTTCAAGGAGGCTAGGCCAGATAGCGTGCTAGCAAACGAAGCGGTGAGCATCGTCATGCCCGCGAATCCGGCTTTACCGGCCCATTGGCGCAAGTTTAAGTTCTTCATCCAATCCACCTCGAAATCTCTGTGTTGCACCTTTTGATGCAGGCAAGAATTTAAAAACTTGACCGACAGACGCAAAAGTTTGGAAGAGGGGAAACGCCCCAAATCGGGCGCCCAAGCCATCAGCCCTTTCCGCCCGTCCCACCTGTCCGAAGGCGGTAAAGCACAAACGACTCGTTTGCGTTCGGCCCTGATGGGGCCAGCACTTCCAGGCCGCAATCAGACGTGAATTTGGGGTCCATCAGCGTCCGCTTCACGGAATAAGACCACGAGGTATTGCTGGAGTCCAACCCAATGAGCAATAAGGACAGGTAATCCGTGCGAGAGGACAGGCGCATGGCGGCTGGGCGGCAGGAGGCGGCATCCTTTGAAGCGGCCGCGCGCGCGATTTGCTGTACATCCGGCCACAGCCGCTCAGTATCATAGAACTGCTGCATGGGGGAGTAATAGGTCTGCACCGAGCGGTTCTTGAGATAGAGCTCGCACATGTAGTGGAAATCGAAGCTTTTGAAAAGAATTTCATTCGGCCCGTCCCAGAAAAAGACCGTGACCGACAGGAGAGTGGAATTGTCGGGAATCAGGGCAGTGGTGTAGCTGCCGTTGAAAACGTTCGGCAAGGTGCCGATCGGCGAATAAACTACTGAAAAAGCCAGCTGTGTGAGGAGAAGAAGCCACAGCCATCGGATTTCCCGGCCGGCCGGAGGGCGGGAAGGAGGAAAAAGAGCCATGAAAGCAAACACCGGATACAGCATTAGGTTGGCATCCTCGGCCAGCGGGGAGATAAGAGACAGGAAGAGATGCGGAAAGAATGAGACAATGATACCGATACCGGCCAGGCCGGACGCGTAGGCCATCCATACAAGCCGGACCGGATTGGGATGAGCAAAAAGCAAAAAGAACGGCAGAATTGCGATGAGGAAGAAGAGGATAGTGAAGTATTGGGTGTAGAGGTCTATGAGCACATGGGCGAACCAGATTGCGC